>JAGBFU010000036.1 GCA_017936285.1 Marinifilaceae bacterium
GGATTCATTCAGGTTACACTTATCGGACTGCCAACAATGGCTTTACCTAAAATGCGGGTAGAACGGAAATTTTATTTGGGAGTTTTTTGTAAAATGAGAGAATATAAGTACCTTTGCGATACAGAAAGAGTTATTTGAAGTTATGCAAAATGCAGAAGACCAAAACACTCTGTATATTGCTAATTCGTAACCCAATACATATTCAACCAAAAGGTCGTTATTCATTCTCAATAATTTAGACCTTTTTCGTAACTTCACTCCACAAAGTTATAAAAATCTTTCTTAAACAATCTCGAAATAATTTATAACTACATCTTATTTTTTGAATTTAAACAAGAAAAGTAGTAAATTTGCGCCCAAATTTGAAAAGTGTTATTAAAATTGCGAACTCTATGGATAAAAAATTCCAAGTATACAAGGGGTTAGATCTATCCCAGATAAATAAGGAGGTTCTTGCCACATGGGAGCAGGAGCAGACCTTTGAAACAAGTTTGAAAAATCGTGAAGATGCTCCATCGTTCATCTTCTTCGAGGGCCCACCATCTGCAAACGGAATGCCGGGTATCCACCACGTTATGGCTCGTTCGTTAAAAGATGTTATATGTCGATACAAGACACTTAAAGGGTATAAGGTTAACCGCAAGGCCGGATGGGACACTCATGGACTTCCCGTTGAACTTGGCGTAGAGAAGCAACTTGGAATTACCAAAGAGGATATTGGCAAAAAAATCAGTGTAGCAGAGTATAATAAGGAGTGCCGTTCCGAGGTGATGAAGTACACCAAAGAGTGGGAGGATCTTACAAAACAGATGGGATATTGGGTTAATATGCAGGATCCATATATCACCTATGACAACCGCTATATTGAGACATTGTGGTATTTGCTAAAACAACTTTTCAACAAGGGATACCTTTATAAAGGGTACACTATCCAACCATACTCACCTGCAGCAGGTACCGGTCTTAGCTCACACGAGTTGAACCAGCCGGGATGCTATAGAAAGGTATGGGATACCACCGCTACAGCACAATTCAAAGTAGTTCGCAACACCGAATCAGAGAGACTCTTTACCGATAGCGACGAGGTATTTTTCATGGCCTGGACAACCACTCCATGGACACTAACCTCTAATACTGCTCTATGTGTAGGCCCAAATATCACCTACGTTCAGGTTAAGAGTTACAATCCATACACATACCGCCCTATCTCGGTAATATTGGCAAAGGATCGTTTTAATGCCTACTTCAACCCCAAAGCCGAGGGTATTGCGCTTGACGACTACAAGGAGGGAGACAAACTTATCCCATATCAAATTGTGGGCGAGTTCACAGGTTCGGAGCTTGTGGGTATGAGATACGAGCAACTTATTCCATGGTTTACACCACAGGGTGACGCATTCCGAGTAATCCCCGGAGACTATGTAACTACAGAGGATGGAACCGGAATTGTTCATATCGCTCCTACTTTCGGTGCCGACGATAACCGTGTTGCTAAAGCTGCAGGCATCGCTCCAATGCAACTGTTGGATAAGGAGGGAAACCTTCAGCCGCTTGTTGACAAACAGGGCCGTTTCTTCTGTATAGAAGATATTGATGCCAACTATATAAAGAGCAATGTAAATGCAGAGGCGTATAAGGAGTATAGCGGTCGCTATGTCAAGAATGCCTACGATAACACTCTGACTGAGAAGGATGCAACTCTGGATATTGACCTGTGCGTTATGCTTAAAAAGGAGAATCGCGCCTTCAAGGTTGAGAAACATGAGCACGACTATCCACACTGTTGGAGAACCGACAAACCGGTTCTATATTACCCTCTTGATTCATGGTTCATCAAGAGTACTGCCGTTCGCGAGCGCATGATAGAGTTGAACAAGAGCATCAACTGGAAACCACAAAGCACCGGAGAGGGACGCTTTGGAAAGTGGCTTGAGAATCTGGTTGACTGGAACCTATCCCGTTCAAGATATTGGGGAACTCCACTACCTATATGGGCTACAGAGGATGGTTCTGAATTGAAGTGTATCGGATCTGTTGAGGAGCTGGTGAACGAAATTGAGATCTCTATAGCCAAGGGCTATATGAGCGAAAACCCATACAAGGAGTTCAATGTGGGCGACAACTCAAAGGAGAACTACGAAAAGATCGATTTGCACCGCCCACATGTTGACAATATCGTTCTGGTTTCAGAGAGCGGTAAAAAAATGTATCGTGAGAGCGATCTTATCGATGTATGGTTTGACTCCGGAGCTATGCCTTATGCACAGGCTCACTACCCATTTGAGAACCGCCAGGCAATCGAGAGCGGAGAGCGATTCCCCGCAGACTTCATTGCTGAGGGTGTTGACCAGACTCGTGGATGGTTCTTCACTCTGCACGCTATTGCAACTATGATTTTTGACTCGGTTGCATTTAAAAATATTATCTCAAACGGATTGGTTCTTGATGCAAAAGGAAACAAGATGTCTAAACGTTTGGGTAACGCCGTTGATCCATTCGAGACTATCGAGAAGTATGGTTCTGATCCGCTTCGTTGGTATATGATTACCAATTCACAGCCTTGGGATAACCTGAAATTCGACATCAAGGGAGTTGAAGAGGTTAAGGGTAAATTCTTTGCAACCCTATACAACACCTACAACTTCTTTGCGACATATGCCAACATTGACAACTTTAATAACTCTAAGCCACAGATTCCAGTAGCAGAGAGACCTGAGATGGATCGTTGGATTTTGTCAAAGTTGAACTCATTAATAAAAGAGGTTACTGCGGCATACGATAGTTACGAGCCAACCAAGGCCGGAAGAGCTATTCAGGATTTCGTCAGCGTGAATTTGTCAAACTGGCACGTTCGTCTGAGTCGCTCTCGCTTCTGGAACAGCGACCTATCAGCATTCCAGACTCTGTATCAGTGTCTTGAGACTGTTGCAATTTTAGGAGCTCCTATAGCACCATTCTATATGGACAAACTATTCCGCGACCTGAATGCAGTAACCGGACTCCATAGTGGCAGTGTACATTTGGCCAACTTCCCGGTTGCCGACGAGCAAGCTATTGATATTGAGCTTGAAAAACAGATGGAGCTTGCTCAAGATGTTACCTCAATGACCCACGGTTTAAGAAGAAAAGTTCAGATCAAGGTTAGACAACCGCTAGCAAAGATGATGATACCGGTTGCCGACGATACTATGCGCCAGCGCCTTGAGGCAGTCAAGGAGATTATCCTTTCAGAGCTTAATGTTAAGGAGTTGGAGTATATTACCGACACTGTAGGTGTATTGACCAAACGCATTAAACCTAACTTCAAGACATTGGGACCAAAGTACGGTAAGTTTATGAAGGGTATTTCGGCCGAGGTTGCCCAAATGGATCAGCGAACAATTGCCGACTTTGAGATTAAGGGAACATATCAATTCAACATCGGAGATCAACAGATTGACTTGACTCTCGAGGACGTTGAGATCGTTTCCGAGGACATTCCGGGATGGCAGGTTGCAAACTTCGGCCCTCTGACAGTAGCTCTGGATATTCAGATAACAAAAGAGTTACGCGAGGAGGGAATTGCCCGTGAATTGATCAACAGAATCCAAAATGCCCGTAAAGATAGCGGACTTGAGGTTACCGACAGAATTCTTTTGGGTATCGGTTCACACCCCGAAACTGACGAGGCTGTCAAGCACTTGTCATCATATATTGCATCGCAGGTATTGGCTACAGATATTGCTATTGAGAGCAATATGCAGGAGGGCGATATTGAAATTGAAATTGATGAAATCAAGACCTTTATACGAATTGTAAAGGCCTAAAAATATAATTATTATGGCAGAGAAAACAAGATATTCCGATGCGGAATTGCAAGAGTTCAAAGAGATTATCCTTGCTAAGTTAGAGAAGGCAAAAGCCAACTATGCAGCGCTTAGAGCATCTGTTTCTGGAGCGGACGGTAATGATATCTCAGACACAAGCCCAACATTCCATATTCTGGAGGAGGGTGCAGCAATTAACTCTAAAGAGGAGGCAGGTCGTCTGGCTCAGAGAGCAGAAAGATTTATCAGTCACCTTGAGGCTGCATTGATCAGAATTGAGAATAAAACATACGGAATATGTCGCGAGACCGGCAAACTCATTCCTAAGGAGAGATTGAGAGCAGTTCCTCACGCAACCCTTAGTGTTGACGCTAAAAACAAACAGAATTAAAAGAATGTCAACACCGAAAAAACTTATATTGATATCAGTAATACTACTGGTATTGGATCAGTGTGTGAAATTTTGGATCAAAACCTCGTTCACATTGGGCGAGGAGATTCGTATTTTCGATTGGTTCAGATTACTCTTTGTAGAGAATCCCGGCATGGCATTCGGAATGAAACTGGGAGAGGGAAATGTATGGAAAATTGTCCTGACCAGTTTCAGAATTGTAGCGTCGGCCGGAATTATATGGTACATAAGAAAACTAATCAAGGAGCAGGCTCCGACAGGGGTACTCATCTGCCTTACCCTTATTCTTTGCGGAGCCCTTGGTAACTTGATTGACAGTATCTTCTATGGGGTAATATTCAGTGCCAGTACTCCATATCACGTTGCAGAGTTTCTGCCGGCAGAAGGGGGCTATACCTCTCTACTATGTGGTAAAGTGGTAGATATGCTCTACTTTCCATTAATTGTAAAGGGTGATTTTATCTTCTTCAGACCGGTATTTAACTTTGCCGATTCATACATCACTATTGGCGCAGCCGTATTAATTATTTTCTATAGAAAGTTCTTTAGTACAACAAAAGGAAATGAGCAACAACAGAGTTGATAATTTAGTCATAGTTGAGTCTCCTGCCAAGGCCAAAACGATTGAGAAATTTTTAGGGGCAGGATACACTGTAAAATCCAGTTTCGGACACATCCGGGATTTATCAAAGAAAGATTTGGGGGTAAATATTGAGGATAATTTCACCCCAATATATGAAATATCGCCAGAAAAGAAGAGCGTTGTAAAAGAGTTAAAGGATTTGGCCAAGGTTGCAGACAATGTATTGCTTGCATCCGATGAGGACCGTGAGGGAGAGGCAATTGCATGGCACCTTGCAGAGGTTCTGAAACTGAACCCGGAGACAACCAAACGTATTGTTTTTCACGAGATCACAAAAGATGCTATTCTGCATGCTATTGAGAATCCGCGACATATCGACAAAAATCTTGTATATGCACAACAGGCAAGACGCGTTTTGGACAGATTGGTAGGTTTCGAGCTATCTCCGGTTTTGTGGCGCAAAGTAAAACCGTCACTATCAGCCGGTCGTGTACAATCGGTAGCTGTACGTCTTATTGTAGAGCGTGAGCGCGAAATCAACAACCACCAAAGCCAGTCAATGTTTGGAGTTTCGGCAATATTTATTGGCAGCAATGGTCAAAGTTTCAAGGCTGATTTAACAGAAAAGTTTGAAGATGAGCAGAGTGCCAAAGATTTTGTCACCAAATGCATTGGTGCAGAATTTGTGGTTACTGCCGTAGATACCAAACCTACGGTTCGCAGACCAGCGCCACCATTTACCACCTCTACCCTACAGCAGGAGGCATCAAGAAAATTAGGTTTCTCTGTATCGCAGACCATGTCAGTAGCTCAACATCTGTATGAGCAAGGACTTATAACATATATGCGTACCGACTCGGTTAACCTCTCCGACCTCGCCCTTAATAGTGCAAAGTCTGTCATCTGCAATAAATTGGGTAGCAACTACTCAAAGAGAAGACAATATGCAACAAATACCAAGGGTGCTCAAGAGGCACACGAGGCTATTCGTCCGACATATATTGATCGCGAGACTATTGATGGCGACAAGAATGAGCAGCAACTATACGAGTTGATATATAAACGCACATTAGCATCCCAAATGGCCGACGCTGAATTGGAGCGCACAACCGCCGAGATAGATATCATCCACGATGGTGGCGTAAAAGATGAGAAGAAGTTCTGTGCTATTGGCGAGATCATTATATTTGATGGATTCCTGAAGGTATATATGGAGTCAAATGACGATGAGAGCGACACTCTCCAAACAGCAATCCTGCCTACTCTAACTGTAGGCGAACTACTTGACCGCAAAGAGATTGTAGCAAAAGAGCAGTACTCTCAGCACCCCCCAAGATACACCGAGGCAAGCCTTGTAAAGAAGATGGAGACTCTGGGAATTGGCCGTCCATCAACATACGCGCCTACAATTACAACCATCATAAATCGCGGTTATGTTGTAAAGGATTCCAGAGAGGGTGTTCCAACCCCTATCAAGACAATCAAATTGAGTGGTGAAAAGAAGATTTCTGTCACAACATCGAAGAAGAATCTTGGAGCTGAGAAGAAGAAATTATTCCCATCAGATATTGGAATTGTTGTTACAGACTTCCTGAACGAACACTTCTCTGATATTATGGACTACAACTTCACCGCCAATGCCGAGCAGAGTCTGGATGACATTGCCGAAGGCAAGATTGAGTGGGAGAAGATGATGGGAGAGTTCTATACCCCTTTCCACAAACAGGTTGAAGAGACTATTGAGAATTCTGAACGAAATAGTGGCGAACGTATCCTTGGCGAGGAGCCTGGAACCGGCAATAAAGTGAGTGTCCGTATCGGACGCTTTGGCCCGGTTGCCCAGATCGGCGAGGGTGAGAATGTCCGCTATGCAGGTTTGCAAAAGGGACAACTAATGGACAATATCACTCTCGAAGAGGCATTGGCGTTGTTCAAATTTCCACGCCATCTTGGTGAATTTGAGGAGAGTGAGGTAACAATCGGAGTAGGACGTTTTGGCCCCTACATACGCCATAACGGAGAGTTTGTATCTCTAAAAAAGGGCGAAGATGACCCGGGAACCATCACTTTGGAACAGGCTATTGAGCGTATCGAAGAGAAGAGATCGGCAGACAAAAACAAGATTATCGCAGATTTTGGCGATGGTATGCAGTTGCTCAACGGACGCTTTGGAGCTTACCTCTGTTGCAACAAGGTGAACTACAAACTGCCCAAGGGGACTGATGCCACACTCCTCACAAAAGAGGATTGTATGGCTATAATGGCCGATGAAAAAAATAAAAGTAACGGAAAGAGCAGTAAAAAAACAACAACTAAGAGAAAGACAACGAAATAAGCATCTGTTTTTGTTGCAAAAATAAAGTAAGATTGCTAATTTCGTGGCTTGAATTTTAAAAATAAGAAAAACAATAATATTTAGAATAATGGCAGCATTACAAACTATTCGTGAGAAAGCCGGAATCACTGTCGGAATCGTAATCGGTCTGGCACTTATCGCATTTGTTATGGGCGATATTTTCACATCCGGCTCAAGTATTAAAAACAGCAAATTGAACGTTGTTGGAGAGATTGATGGTGAAGAGATTTCAATTTTCACATTCCAGAACGCACTAAACGAGGCCGAGAATGCATACAAGGCTAACGCAGGAGGTTACCTTACCAACGAGCAGATGGCTCAGATTCGCGAGAGTGTATGGAGCGAGATGATCTACACCAGACTGTTGCAGGAGGAGGCAAACGAGTTGGGTCTTGCAGTATCTGATGACGAGTTGTTCGATTTGATCTACGGTAACAACATCAGCCCTGTGATCTACAACGCATTTGGAACTCAGAATCCTGATGAGATTCGCCAGATTGTACAATACGTAATCTCAAATCCTAACGCAGGAATCAGTTGGGCAGGCATTCAAAATGAGGTAACAAACAACCGAGTTTATGAGAAGTATTCATCACTTCTTAGTAATATGTTCCACACCACATCTGTAGAGATGGATGCAAATCTGGCTGCACAGGCAAACAAATTTGACGTTAGCTACATCGTAAAGAGATACTCTACTGTATCTGATTCAACCATTAATGTAACCGAGTCTGCAATCAGCGACTACTACAACACACACCCAGTTGAGCAGTTGGAGACAAGAGAGATTGTTTACGTAGCATTCGATGTAATTCCTACAGCCGATGACAGACAGAACATTCTTAACTCTATTCAGGAGATGGTTCAGCCTTTCGAAACATCTGAAACTCCAGAGAACATCATCAGTATGAACTCGGATGAGAAGATGATTCCTACATTTGTTGCCAAGAACGATATTGCGAACGAGGAGTTGGCTGCACATCTATTCTCAAATGATGGAGCTAAGGTTTATGGTCCATACGAGGAGAGCGGATTCTACAAGATTACACGTGCAATTGAGAAGAAGAAAATGCCTAAAGAGGTTCGTTCTCGCCACATTTTGATTGGAGGAGCAACAATCGAGGAGGCTAAAGCAATTGCAGATAGTCTGGCTGGTGTTATCAAATCTGGCAGAATCACATTTGCAGATGCTGCAACCCAATACTCAATGGATCAGGGTTCATCAGTAAATGGAGGAGACCTTGGTTGGGCTACATATGAGAAGTTCATCCCAGAGTTCAGCGATGCTATCTTCAATGCCCGCGTTAATCAGATTGGCACCGTTGAGTCTGGATATGGTGTTCACATCTATGAGGTTCTTGAGCAGAGAGATATCCAAGATATGGTTAAGATTGCAACTGTAGCTAAGGAGATTCGTCCATCATCTGCAACCGAGATGGCTGTAACAAACGATGCTCGCAAGTTTGCTGAGGGAGTTACAACAGCACAGGAGCTTGTTGAGAAGGCTCAGGCAGAGGGCGTTGTTCGTAGAAGCGCAATTTTGGACAAGAACGATCCTAACGTAAGCACAATGACAGATTCTCGTGAGTTGGTGCAGCAGGCATTCCTAACCGAGGATGCAAACTCTGTTATCAGCAATCGCGATAATTCAACTGTATTTGCATTCGGTAACAAAGTGAGAGTTGTTGCAGCACTTACAAAGGTTAATCCTGAGGGAATTGTTCCATTGGCAGACAGAAAGGCTGAGATCAGATTGATTCTTACCAACAAGGAGAAGGCAAATATCATTGCCAAAGAGCTATCTGCAATCAAGGCAAACAGTCAGAGTTTGACATCTATCCAGAGCCAGACAGGTCTTCAGGTTCAGAATGCTGAGGATGTTACATTCAACTCAGTACAGCTACCTGGAGCAGGAATTGAGCCGGCAATCATAGGAGCAATCTCTACAATGAATACTGGCGAGATTTCAGAGCCAATCGCTGGTAACAATGGAGTATATATCGTTATGGTTAATAACAAGACAACCGACGAGATTACTGACGAGATGAAAGGAGCTGAGGAGTACAGAGCTGCTTATATGTTGAATATGAAGTTAAATCAGCAGTTGCTTCCAGTTTTGGCTGATATGGCAAATGTAAAGGATTATAGATATAAGTTCTATTAATTCATAGAAGCTGTTTAACATTCAAACAGACTCTTAAACATAAAATTCAATAGGGGGTTGTCCAACAGTTTGTTTGACAACCCCATGTTTTTGTATAACAGGTGCTAATTTTGAAAGCGAGTATAATTACCAAAAAGAAGTGTCCGACTGTCTCATCTTTTTATTCAAAGAGATCATAATAGAGACTCTTTAAATCCCTGTTATACAGGGGTGAGCCCACCAATAACACTTTATTACTGCTATCCACAAGACAGGTTCTGAATGAGGCGAGATTCGGGATTGAATTTGTACGCTCAAATATTCCGGCACTATCATACAACAATGGAAAATTGAATCTGTGAACTCTGGCCAGCCGCTCCAATGGCTCTATATCGGCACTCCACACAACAAAACAGACCTTCACATTGCAATTGATAGTATCCAGTTCCCGCTGAAACCTTCCCCAATCATAGAGGTGAAGTTTACACTCCTCACACCCCGCAGTATCAATGTAATTTATAATTTTAAAGTCTGCAGAGTCGAAATATGAAGAGGTGTACAGAGTTCCATTATTCCGAAACTCCAATGTATCGGAGATTGTTATTGTTGTACCTATAAATGATTCTATCTCAGCCTCTAATGCACGTCGTTCCCTATTGCATCCCGATAATAGAGATGCAACAATGATAAAGATTAAATACCTCATAACCCTACCTCTCCTGCATTACTAAAATCACCGGATTTCCATCTTCATCCAAATCCATCAGATTAAGATACGATAACTCCTCCTTGGTTAACAAGCTGATTAATGAGCTATTGACTGCAGCATAGAGATTTCCATTTGAATATGAACAGCTCTGCATATTTCCCCATGGCAGATTACAAGCTTGACAATGATCTGGCCTGAAAAGATTATAAATGTTGGGCATTAATACAGAGACCTCGTTATCTGCACCCTCTGATGAGTATGGATAACAAACTGTTATAACGTCTGCACCAATATTAACCTCAAAATATATATTTCTGTCAGTAATCAGAAAATCATTCTCAAAATAGGCTACTGCCGACGAGGCAAACTGCTCCATAAATCTTTCATAATTACCTTCGCATAACTCCATCAAATTACGTGGAAGAGCAGGGATATTCTTAAAATCCAGAAGAAAGGATGGTGAAACTACACTCTCATCTATCTTATATATTGTATCTGAGAACTGAGGATGGTAATAGAGCGAATTTCCCAATACACGCATATTGGTACCAATAGGCACATAATTCATTACAAGAGGGTTTAAATCAAACAGCGCCTCAACACGGCTACACAAACTATCTGTTGAAATCAGGTTATATCCATCAACTCCGTCCACTCCTCCATTAACTGTAAGATGACTACACCAGATTGATTCACTGCCCGGTACCCTCTCGCAACGCAGGAATCTGAGCGGAACTCCCCTGCTATATATAAACTCTCCACTACGACTATACGATAGAAAACGGTGTGTAAACTGATCCCATACAACAACATTCCGTGCAACCTCATCATAAAAGATATCCGTGGGCTCGATATACTCTTCAGGACCTCTACCTGAAAATCCTATAGTTGCAATAAAATTACCCTCACTATCAAAAGAATAGATGCTTTTCCCCATATCTCTGTCAAGAATGAAGAAGGTACTATCTGCATATATCAGTTTATCAACTGAACCTATTAGATTATTTCGTGTTGTCTGAAGTTTTATTACCTTAATCAGATTAAAATCAGTTCCGGCATCGTGAAGATTCAGATCTTTTACATCAATAATTACAGTTGCCAACTCTCCACCGGCTCTTATCAGGGGAGAAGCACTGTCAGTTACTATCTCACTAACACCTGAGAAGTAGTGTTCCAACTCCGCCTCACGATCAATTTGCTCCTCCTTTTTACCTTTTGAACCGCATGCCACGCAAAAACATAGTATTGTGAACGTTATAATATAAGCAAATCTCTTTTTCATAACCATATCTATTAAAAGAGGGTGATTTAAAACCACCCTCACAAAATTAGCAAAATAATTGTTAACGACAATCATTAGAGGCACAGAGGCTTCTGCCATCGTAACAATATGACTTTCTTCCATTCTCATAAGTAACTGTTGTAGTCGTTGATGAGTATGGAGTTCCGCTATAGCTTAAATTACCATATTTAATGGTTGATAGACCATAATTCAACGTTCCGGATGAAACAGTGGTTTGACGAGTCTTCTCAACCTTACACTCCGTCCACACCTTATGCCAAAGAAAAGTATTCCAGAAACTCTCGCCCGCCGAAATCGCCTCCACATTCTGAGAAAAGATTGCATCTGCACCTCTTAACTGCGGAATAGCAACCGCCACTCCCAATAGGGCCACCGCTCCCAATGCTCCTATTGCTCTTTTGAACTTTCGATTCATAATAGATTCGTTTTTGTTTTACAATAAGTTTCTTTGTGATCACGATGCAAACATAATAAAATTATTTTTAATTTCGCAACATAATATTTAAAATATTTATTATGAAAAATTTTATTATAGCATTTATCAAGGTAATAATAGGAGAGGCAATACTTATTATAATGCTGTTACTCTGCATATTGCAGACAGAGAAAGATGAAGTGGATCTATACAGAGATAAAATTATTAGGAGAATAGATGGCTCATTCGATTACAAAACTATAACCATTATTGATGAGATTGATATGGGAAGAGTTAAGTATGGCAAGGAGAAGAGCATTACTCTCTCTCTGGCGGCTCTGTGTGATAGTTGTTACATAGAGACAATCCTTACTGAGTGCACATGCACAAAGGTTCAGATTGACAGTAATCGCCTCTATAATAGAGGCGATACTGCACATATTCATATCTCTATGCGGGGTGTTGAATATGGAAAACAGCTACGTCGCATCCACATATTGCCAAAGAATAATGGCATAAGCGAGGCTAAATCAATAACTCTGCTTGCCGATGTTGAGTAGACCACAGGTAACACCCCACCTGAAACGTACCAATGTATTTGCCTTAACGGGCTTAAAGGTCAGCATATACCTGAACCATAATATTATTGTTGCGCACCACTTTGCTGCCTCGACAACTACACGCTCAAAAAAGGAATTACCCGGTAACGAGGAACGGACTCGCTCGCTCCGACCGGTACCGAGGGCCTGCCGTTTAATGAACTCCATGGTTGTACGCTCTTCGGGCACAAGGTGATAAACGACTATCGAGGGTTCATAATCTATGGCAATGCCTGCATCAAAAATACGGAAGGCAATATCCTTCTCTTCACCTCCTATGAGAGTTTTGCCTACACGTCCTAAAGAGACATTGAAAAGACCACATTTTTTAAAGACCGAAGCTCTGAATGACATATTGGAACCTCGCGGATAACGACGATTCTTTTTGGTCATCCTATATCCGGAAGAGGATGGAACAAAGTAGCCCAGCAGTGAGTTCATATAGGGATTCTCCCATTTAGGTATACTACCCATATATTGAAGATATATAGGTCCTCCTACCTCACCTACTTCGGGATGAGAATCAAGATATGCTGTAACTCGCTGTGCAAAGTCATGAGCAAGAAGTGCATCGTCATCAGCAAATGTAATATACTCTCCTCTGCTCTCAACAACACCGCGGTTACGACCATAAGACAATCCTTGTTGTGTCTCAACGAAATATGTGCAATTAATATCCTGGTGTTGCTCTTTAAAATCAAGGCAGAGGCGCTCTGTAATATCGGTACTGTTATTATTAATCAAAACCACTTCAAACTCATTACGGTCCATTGTTTGCGCCAATATCGAATCAAAAAGACCCGGCAGAAAACGCGCACGGTTATAAGTTGATATAACTATAGAGAGTTTTATCTTGCTCATATCACTATATTTAAAGTATTGCCATAAAATTTGGATAGCTTATTGGCTATTCGACTACAAAAGTGGCGAAAAAATTTTATCTTTGAAAGTTTTTTGATAAAAGGATTACACTATGAATATTGTCATAATGGGTACCGCACACCCATATCGCGGTGGCTTGGCGGCATTTAACGAGAGATTAGCCAAACAGTTTATAGCAGAGGGACATAGCGTTGAGATATACAACTTTTCGCTACAATACCCCTCTATTCTCTTTCCCGGAAAAACCCAATATACCGACGAGGCTGCTCCACAAGGATTAAAGATTGAGCGAAAGGTAAACTCTATCAACCCCATAAATTGGTTTAAAGTGGGCAAGGAGCTTGCCAAAAAGGCTCCTGACATCCTGATTGTAAAGTTCTGGTTGCCATTTATGGGACCTTCGCTTGGCACAATATGCCGTCAGGTAAAAAAGAATCAGAAAACCAGGGTAATCTGCATTGCAGACAACATTATTCCTCATGAGCATCGTCCCGGAGATATGTTATTCACCAAATACTTCTCAAAGGGGGTTGATGGCTGGATTGGTATGTCAAAAGAGGTATATAACGACGTGCTCAAGGTTGTTACGGAACCAAAAAGAGCATTGGTTCCACACCCTGTATTTGATAATTATGGCGAGGTAATCTCACGCGAAGAGGCTCTGTCGCGTCTTAACCTTGAGAGCGAGTTTCACTATATGCTATTCTTCGGCTTTATTCGAGGTTACAAGGGATTAGACATCCTGCTAAAGGCAATGGGCGAGGCCTCGCTCACAAAACGAAAAGATATCAAACTGATTGTTGCCGGAGAGTTTTATGGCGACAGCGCACCATACTTTAAGATTATAGAGGATTACAATCTTGAGGATCGGGTGGTATTGCGTACCGACTATATCCCTAACGATGCCATCAACAGCTATTTCTGTGCATCGGACCTGATTGTACAACCATATAAGACGGCAACCCAGAGCGGAGTAACCCAGATTGGCTACCACTTTGGCAAACCAATGCTTGTAACGAATGTTGGAGGTCTACCCGAGATTATAGGAGATAAGGTCTCAGGCTATGTAGTTGAACCAGACGAGAAAGCAATTGCAGCGGCTATTACAGATTTCTACGATAATAACCGCTACGATAGTTTTGCTGCTGCCACTCTGGAACGTAAAAAGGAGTTTGAGTGGGACAGACTAACCGAGGCTATAATTAACCTCGCAAAAGCATAAACAAGAGACGTGATACTCTGTATATAACTACAGGATTCAGTGTAAAGAACTTTGGGAAGAGGGCTCGTATGAGCTCTTTTCTCTTAACACAGTAGCGAATCCATCTATACCACACATAGGCATGAAATGGAGTATCCGGATATATCCTGCTCTCTCTGTTCTTCTCAATCAACCTTTTCAGCCAATCCATACACTCGCCACGCCACTCATACCATGGCATCTCAGGATATAGCAAAGCACCTATGGAGTCGTGCATCACAAGGTATTTTTCCGCCTCACTATCGATTCTTAATAATTGTCTTAGAATAATTGCCCTGCGATTCTCTATCAGAAGTTGCTCCTTGCTCTTACTGATATTTGTTCCATGTATTCTGTACTGCACCAGAAACTCTGGGATATTATGGAGTTGCGAAATAGCAGAGAGACGCTCCCAATAGTCATAATCTTCACATACCAACAGTTTACCATTATAACGGTAACGATCAATAAACTCAGCTCTCACCATTACCGATGGTTGCACCATTGAATTCTGAAACAGAAGATTGATGCGAATGTCTGTATCTTCAATAGGGTGGATTATCTTGCCAAATGTTACGGTCTTCTCATCAACCTTTCTTGCCCAGGTTCCACACATTCCACACTCGGGGTGCGCCTCCATATACTGAACCTGTTTCTCAACCTTCCCAGGGAGCATATTGTCATCACAATCCTGAGTGATAAAGTATTTACCTTTTATTCTGTCCAAAAGGTTATTTCGCGAAATTGCAATTCCGGAATTGACCTCGTTTCGAATTGCCTTTATGCGCGAATCCTCGCCCATAAGACGCTCAATTATCTCGGCCGTAGAGTCGGTTGAGGCATCATTGCAAATCAACAACTCCAGGTTCTTATAGCTCTGAGATAATACACTACGTATTGACTCCTCCATATATGCCGCACCATTATATATCGGCATAATTACTGATACCAAGGGCATACTCTCCATAATCATCTATCTTTTCTATTGCGAAACAACTCCTCTACAATGGGGATATCCTCTCTATATGTGAACTTTATATTACTCTCTTCACCTCGGACTACGTATATGGGAGTCTCGGGCATGTACCTCAACACTACCCCGCAATCATCAGTTGCTTTAAAATCGGGATCCTGAAGAGCTCGCAAATAGGCCTCGGTTATTGTTGATAACCTGAATCCCTGAGGTGTTTGTGCCCGCCACAAAAGCGATCTGTCAGGAACCGAGGCGATTACCCCCTCTTTAACCTCAAGAATAGTATCAACACTCGGAACGGCCACTCCTACCGCAGAATTTCCCTTTAACATTCTGACACACTCCGATATTATGCGTTGAGATACCAGGGGACGCACCGCGTCGTGAAATATCAGATTTATCTCATCCTCTATCTCATAACACGCCTCAATAGCCGCAAGCGAGGAGTCATACCTCTCCTTTCCACCTTGCAGCAATTTGGTCACCTTGTACCAATTATTTTTCTCTATCAACTCGGCAGTCTGCTCCATATACATGGAATTGGTAACAATAAAGATTGAATCTATATCCGGATTCATCTCAAAGGCATCTACCGAGTGCTCAAGGATTGTCCTGTCAGCAACCTTATAGAACTGCTTGGGAAGATCCAGCCCCATCCTGCTTCCCACACCTCCTGCTAATATGACCGCAATACTCTTTACCATATCAAAAGTGAATCTCATCCGGGATACTATTCTGATATTTCTCCCAGATTATTGTCAACATATCCTGTTTATCTGCTTTCTTCTTCCAGTTTGAGCCATTATTAGTGTGCATCCAGCAATCATCAATATAATCAATAGGATCGCTATAGCGTTTGCCGTTAACATATACCGGGACCACTACTCTGTCAGGAAAATTACAACCTTCGCTACCCAATTTTGAATAGAGTGTGTACCATAATGAACCTCCTGTATCAAGATATACCTCTCCATTGTTAACTTTACAAGGCAGGAAGTTAATCTCATAATCCTTGACTGCAGCAAATTTAAAGAATAGCAATCCCATCCACAAGTACCATGCTCCTCCCCGATCATCGCGGAATCCGTAGTAAGGGGCATCGCCCAGTTTCTCTGCTATGGAGAATTGTCTGATAGGGAAGAGGTCATGATCAATAAAGCCAAAACAGTAGGGGCGGCGCTTGATTATATAGTTGTAATATATCCATGTTGCAGCAGCTCCGTGAGAGTAGCTACCACTGATCTTATTAATTCTGATATCATTGGGAATCTTGATATAACTCACCCCCATCTCTTCACACAAGGCTCGAATCACCTCCTGACGCTCCTTCAACGGTGAGTTATCCGCAACTAGATACTCAACGTCGTTATCCTGCAGAAACATTCTTATATGCTCAATCTGGTGCCGTAACACTGCATCATTATTGAATGCGATGGTTACAATTAACACCTTTCTGTTATCAGCAGGCAACTCCGAGAAATCAACACCAGAAGCATCCCCCTCTGCCAGATCTCGCTTCAACAATGAGTTCACCAAACGATAAAGTCTCCAAAGGTAGAAGAAGCGCTTTATACGGCTTACCGATTCATGACTTTTTATTCTCACTTACCTCTCCGTTTTAATATATTATACGACTCAGAAATAATCTTAGAGCCAAACAGAGCCCCGGCTCCAAGATAGATTATCGCCATTGTCATCACCTGACATATAATCACAACTATCGGATTCACTCCATACAACCATACCCCGACAATATATGCAACAACTGCAGCTACCGACATAATCAGAAAATATGGAACTATATCGCGCAGATGGTCAAAAATTGAGATATCCAACACCCTGTTAACTTTATAACTAAATAGGGCATAGTTCAACAGGCTTACAGCCACCATCGCACTCATCATATAGAAAATTCCCAAAGGGATGCATGCAACTATCACAATAATAGTCAACAAATTTCTTATAACCTCGAACTTCAATATATCAGCCGATAGCCCCTTTGTCTTTAATACATTGTAATTTGATGTATTCAATCCGTTAAAGATCCCCGCTACAGATATAAAGACAATATAGGGAACTGCATCAGCCCACTCAGGCTTAAGAATATAACTTATTGCACTCTTGCTGCAACAGACAATAATAGCCATAAAGAGCGGAAATACAAGAAAGGCTGTTACTCTTACCATCTTTCTGCACACTCTTCGCATCCGCTCAGCGTCGCTTCGCTGAACTGCAGAGATGGCAGGAAAGGTCACACTGGCAATTGTTCCGGAGACAAAATCCTGAGGCATATTTCCCCATCTCTGTCCATTCTCATACAATCCCGCATCAATTTTATTATAATACTTACCAATCACCGATGGGAAGAGTCGACATGCACATGTATTCAGTATATTCGTCAACAACATCTTCGAACTGAACGAGAAGAGTTCGCTAAATGATTGACGCTTGAATGTCATCGTCGGGCGCCATTTACTACAGCACCACAACAATACCATTCGACAGAAAGCAAAGGCAACAGTCTGACAAGCAACAGCATAAGCTCCAGCCCCTCTATGAGCAAAATAGAGAGCAGATATATATGATATTATCAGTGATGTCGAATTTATAATCGTTGCCGTCTTAAAACGCATCTCTCTGACCAGTTGGGCATTCTGTACAACCGAGAACGAGTTAAAGAGAAACATCATAAATACAACTCGCGACAACCACTCCAGTGCAGGTTCATCAAAGAATGAAGCTATCAACGGAGAGGCAAAAAATAGAATAAGATAGAGAGTGACTCCGATAGTGATATTCATATAGAATGCCACATTCAAATCATCATTGGTCAACCGCTCCTTACGGATTATCGCTGCACTGAATCCACTCTCCTGCAAAGCATTTCCAAGATATGTAAAGATTGAAATCATCCCGATAAGCCCATAATCCTCGGGCATAAGTATCTTTGCCAACCATATTCCGCTAAGGAGTACGATTAACTGCTGGCCTCCTTTATCCAAAACACTCCAGAAGAGGCCGACAATACTCTTTCTTTTCAATCCTTCACTATCCATACAGCTATTTCGCAACAAAGAATCGTTCAGCCTCTGCCAAATCGTCGGGAGTATCAATTCCTATCGACTCATGCTTGGTTTCACGAACAGCAATTCTGAAACCATTCTCAAGCCACCTTAACTGTTCAAGTGACTCAGCTCTCTCTAGACCTCCCTGAGGCAACTCTGTTATAGCCTTCAACGCCTGAGGACGATATGCATACATACCGATGTGTTTATAGTAAGGAGTTGTTGACAACCAGTTGCTCTCCTCTACCCCTCTGCAGTACGGAATTGGATTACGTGAAAAGTAGAGAGCCCTTCCATCTGTTCCAAAGACCACCTTCACCTTATTCGGATCAAAAATTGCCATCGGATCCTCGAAACGTTTTGCCAGAGTTGCAATCTGTACTTCAGGATTATTAAAGGCATCTGCCAGATCAGAGATCTGCTCGGGGGTAATAAATGGCTCATCGCCCTGAACATTCACCACGACATCAAAATCCACACCTATACTATTGAGAACCTTTGTATAGGCCTCATAACAACGATCGGTTCCGCTTTTATGGCTAGCCGAGGTCATAACAGCCTCGCCTCCATACTCCCTAACCTTTTCAAAAATACGCTCATCATCGGTTGCCACATAGCTATATTCAGAGATTTGCAATGCCTTCTCTATAACGTGCACAACCATAGGTTTTCCACCTATGGTTGCCAATGGTTTTCCCGGGAAACGCGTTGATGCATAACGCGCCGGTATAAGAATCAATATTTTCATCATCACGGGTTATTTCCCATATTACACTTACCACAAAAGCAGGCGCCATGCTCTATTGAGATTTCGGGCGATACGATATCTCCCTTAATCGTTCCGCTACTCTTCAGATTCAAAGCCTTAACGACATTGACATTACCATTAATTTCGCCAAAACAATCAACACTAAAGGCAATTACATTACCCCTTACCACTGAGTTGGGACCAATAACCAACCGCTTCGCTGTATGCACATCCCCATTTACCACCCCGTCAATTCGTATATCATTAGGAGTAGCAATATTTGCATTTACTACAGCGTTCTCACTTATCAAATCAACAGCCCCGTTCATTTGACTCCACTCAATAGGGTAAATTTACCAATCTTGGCCTGCTTGGACACACGAACCGAACTGCTCTTAAGCTCTCCACCTATCTCAGCGCCACTCTCGATATCTGCAAACCTTACAGCCGTAACGTCGCCCGTTATTTTTCCTAACAGACGCAGTGCGTAGCAACTCAGATTCCCCTCTATAACCGTACCCTTCTCAATTACGGTAACAGCCCGCGGATCAAACTCCATAACAGTTCAATGCTAAAATTAGATTGTCATAATCTCCTTCTCCTTCACTGCAAGCATCTCATCAATCTTCTTGGTGAAAGAGTCAGTCAACTTCTGAACCTCAGCCTCTGCATCCTTCTGAGCATCCTCAGAAAGACCGTCATTCTTTACCATTTTCTTAAACTCCTCGATAGCCTCGCGACGAGCATTACGAATAGCAACCTTTGCAGTCTCGCCAACACTCTTACTCTGCTTTACATACTCCTTACGTCGCTCCTCAGTCAATGGCGGAACATTTATACGAACAATCTCGCCATTATTATCGGGGTTGAATCCCAGATTAGCATTACGAATTGCTCTCTCGATAGGTCCTATCATCTGTCTCTCCCATGGCTGAACAGCTATAGTTCGAGGATCGGGAGCAGAAATATTTGCCACTTGATTCAGCGGAGTCATTGAACCATAATAGTCCACCATAACACCCATCAAAATCTTTGGATTTGCCTTTCCGGCACGAATCTTGGTAAGCTCAAGCTCCAGGTGAGCAATTGCAGAGTTCATCTGCTCTTTTGTAGCCTCCAAACAAAAATCTACCTCTTCGCTAATCATATATTCTAATTTTTATAGTTTCAATCTGCACAAAGATAACAATTTTTTCTATTCCTCACTATACTCAGCCATCTCCTCTTTACTCATTCTGCGAATTTTGTAGTTTATAAGCGTAATAAATATATTCATCAAAGGGGAGATGAAACAGAAAAATGCATAAGGAGCGTATGCCCACGTTGAGACACCTAACACTCTGGCCTGCGTTGCGCCACATGTATTCCATGGGATAAGAGGCGAGGTTACAGTTGCAGAATCCTCCAAAGCACGACTCAATACCTCCGGTTTCAAACCTCGTTTACGATATGATTCAGCCATCATCTTACCAGGCACTACTATTGACAAATATTGGTCACTTGTCACAATATTGAATATCAAGCATGAAAGAATAGTACTGCCAATTAGGGATGTGGTATTATACACAATACTTAAAAGAGCATCGGTTATTCGTTTCAATGTACCACACGCCTCCATTATACCTCCGAAAATCATTGCAGAAAGAATCAACCATACCGTAGGCAACATTCCGGACATACCTCCCGAAGAGAGTAAATCGTTCATCGAAGCGTTGGTAGTCGGAATATCAATACCCCCTCCCAATGCCTGAACCAACAGATGGTACTGATTGGCAAAAAGTCCATCGTTAATCATTCCACACATCAAATCCTGCTGGAATATCAAAGCAAATAGCACTCCCAATCCCGTACCCACCAGCATAGCCGGAACTGCAGGAACTTTCAACATGATAATCGCCATAAGAGTTATCGGAACCAAAAGCAACCAGGGAGTAACATTAAAACTCTCCTCAATGGCAGCCTTCATAATGGTTGTCTCATTAATTGTGCCCTCGCCCATAATAAAAATACCTATCACCGCATATATCACAAGCGAAAGGATATAGGTAGGACCGGTAGTGTATATCATATATCTTATATGGGTAAACAAATCCGTACCCGCGACTGTCGCTGCCAAATTTGTAGTATCGGACATCGGCGACATTTTATCTCCAAAATAAGCTCCGGAAATAATAGCACCTGCAACTATAGCCTCGTTCATACCAAAGGCCTGACCAATACCGATAATTGCCACTCCTACAGTGGCAATAGTTGACCATGAACTTCCTGTTGCGAGTGAAACAATACTACATAGAATAGTTGTTGCTACCAGAAAATATGACGGATGCATAATATCTATTCCGTAGTATATCATAGCAGGAATAACTCCACTCACAAGCCATGAAGCACTAAGACATCCAATCAACAACAATATCAATGTAGCTGTAAGAGAAGAGTAAATTGTCTTATTTATCCTCTTCAACATATAGCTCAATGGCACATTCAAAAAGTGACCAACAATTCCACAAACTGTTGCAGCAACCAATAGTGCAACCTGATTGGGGCCCTCCAAAACGGCATCTCCAAAATAGATCACATTCATCACCAAAAGGAATATCAATACTGACAGTGGAATAAATGCCATTAGCAACGACGGTCTCTTTACATTCTCTAACTCTCCGGACATTTTGTTAATCATTATAAATCTCGAATCTGTTTAAATTTATTATTGATTCATTTTCTTACACTGCTTACAACTGTTTCGAATAAAAATAGGTACATTTGCAGTGCGAAAAATGCGGTGGCAAATTTATATCATTTTGTTGAGAATTTCACATTTCCAAAGGATATGATACAACAAAAATGAGAAATAAAACAAAACAGTTTTAATACAGATAAAAATAAACACAATGAAGAGATCAGATTTTGAGATAATGGCTCCTGTCGGTTCATACGAATCACTGTATGCAGCACTGCAGGCCGGCGCAGACTCGGTCTATTTCGGCATCGAGGGGTTAAATATGCGAGCAAGAAGTTCAGTAAACTTCACACACGAAGATCTGAAGAATATTGTTGCAATCTGCAAGGAGCATAACGTCAAAACATATCTCACGGTCAACACAATTATCTACCAGAATGAACTGGAGAAGATGCACCGTATCATTGATACAGCCAAAGAGGCAGGCTTAACCGCAATCATCGCATCCGATCTTGCAGCCATTCTGTATGCTCGTTCCATTGGTGTGGAGGTACATATCAGTACCCAATGCAACATCACCAACTACGAAGTTGTTAAATTCTACGCTCAATATGCAGATGTAATTGTCCTTGCACGCGAAATGAACCTCAACTGGGTTGCCGACATTCACCAAAGAATCATTGCCGACGATCTTCGTGGCCCCAATGGCGAACTTATCAAAATTGAGATGTTTGCGCACGGAGCGTTGTGTATGGCAGTATCGGGCAAATGTTACCTGAGTCTTCACGAGAAGAATGCCTCTGCCAATCGAGGAGCATGTTTCCAGATTTGCAGACGAGGCTACACCGTTGTTGACAAAGATCGCGAGGTTGAGCTTGATATTGACAATGAGTACATCATGTCTCCCAAAGATTTGTGTACAATCGGCTTCCTTAACAAAATGGTAGACTCGGGAGTAAGAATCCTGAAATTAGAGGGTCGCGCACGCTCGGCAGAGTATGTAAAAACCGTTGTTGAGTGCTATAACGAGGCAATCAACTCTATCATTGAGGGCAGCTACAACCACGAAAAGATTGAAAACTGGAAAGAGCGTCTGTCAACAGTCTTTAACCGAGGCTTCTGGGATGGCTATTACATGGGACAACGTCTTGGCGAGTGGAGTGAGGTTTATGGTTCTAAAGCAACCGAGCGCAAGGTATGCTTAGGAAAAGTAACCAACTACTTCTCAAAACTCGGAGTTGGCGAATTCAAACTTGAATCATACGATTTGAAACTGGGGGACAAGGTTATAATCATGGGCCCATCTACCGGAGTAGTTGAGACAACTGTACAGGAGTTGCGTCTGACAACAGAGCCTCTTCCACAAGTAAATAAGGGCGATGTTTTTGCCATGCCCGTTCCCGCCAAAATCCGTCGTGGCGACAAACTATATCGTCTGGAGAGTGTAAACCAAGGGGGTATCTAACAAGTTTGTTAGACACCCTTTGATTTGGTTAGAGATCTTATATTTCTTTACGTTTAAATAGTGTTACAATCAGTAGTCCTGCAAACATAAAGAGCAGTAATGCAGACGAAATCACAGCCATAACACCACCCTTTTTATATGCCTCAGGCTCAAAAGTCATAACCAATGTATGCTTTCCTGCAGGAAGCTCAGCTGCACGCAATATATAGTTTGCACGAACGAGGTCAACCTTTTGGCCATCAACCTCTGCAATCCACCCAGGATAATAGACCTCACTGAAAAGAGCCAAAGCTGCATTTGCAGCAGAATACTCGTACTCAAGTCTATTCGGAGAATATGAAATCATTTTAATGTAGTCGGTACTATCCTTCACAAAGTGCCTGGTATCGAGCTTCTCAATAAAATCAGCTCCTACCACCACTGCTGAAGAAGGCTCAATCTGAGCAATCATGTTAATCTCCTCATCCGGATTTGCAGCTTCTGTTACATCAGACACGAACCAGGCATTACCCATAGCATTGCCATTCACAGCGATTGTATTCGGATTGAATATAAAATACTTTGTATTCAACATATTCATAACCTTACCACCCTGCACAACAGCATTCAGCACCTCTTGATCAATCTTATCAGCACTATTCATACCATAGACAATATTAACAATCTCTTGAGTAAGATATCTGTCTATAATATCCTGGTAACGCTGCATCTTTGCTGCACTATAACCTCCTGTTAATTTGTGATAATACGCCGAAGTCGATGAGTTGAATGCATTAGTTACCATGTCGCTGATCAGCTCATTGCTTATATTTGGGAAATGGGGTGATGACAAATCCATTACCCTGTATGACAACCCTTTATCCTGCAATATCTGCTTATCAGCTCTGCTCATCGGGAACTGCTGCGCTACACCTCTCTTAGCGACAAAATCAGAATCGCTCAAATAACGTTTATCAACACTCCACAAATCTGCAACTATCAATAAACCAAGCACAATTACAGCATAATGCATCTTCAGTTTACCACGTAACATATAGAAGATAACGGCAGCAGCAGCTACAATAAACAACATTGAACGGAAAGCATCTGCTCGAAGTAATGCAACTCTATCCGCACGCAAAGCATCTGCCATTACCGGTGGATATTGTGCATCATATTGTGAAACAAAACTTCCGGCAAGCGATGGAATCAATGCAAATATCAGAGTTACACCTGCAGTTGCACCTGCCGCCCACAACAACCTGTTTACAATCTGCGACTTTTTAAGATCAATATTACCCTTAATCAATCTATCAACAGCCAAAATACCTGCAAAAGGCATTATAAGCTGAAATACCACCAGAATCATCGATGGTACACGGAATTTATTATAAAGTGGGACACAATTGTGGAACAACTCCGTAAACCACATCAAATTTCGTCCCCACGAAAGCATCAACACTAAAACAGATAAAGCAACAAGCGTCCAGCGTCCAGCACCTTTAGCAAGCAATATTGCCAGAATAAAGAGGAATATGGTTATCGCACCCATATACATAGGTCCTGAGGTGAATCGCTGATCACCCCAATACAGCGGTAGAGCTTTAACTATTGCATTAACCTGCTGTACTCCTCCATTTCGAAGCACCTTATATGTCTCTGAATCGGTTCCTAATGCACCTTGAGAAGAGCCTCCCTTTAAATTAGGAATCAACAAATTCAAACTCTCATCTATTCCATAGCTCCATTCGGTAGCGTAAGCCAGATCCAAGCCTCCCGAAGCTGTTGCAGTACCATTACCATCCGAAAGTTCAGAACCTCCTCGCATTGTATATTTTGCATAATCAAGAGTTGGTAACAATCTGTTTGCATTACTTCCCAAAGCCAAAACTCCTGCAACAACAATAAAGGCAACCTTGACAAAGAACTTTGATAACTGTTTTCTCTTATATGCAGAGATCATCTCTGCCACTCCGTAGAAGAGCATTGCCAATGTCAGATAAAAGGTTATCTGGGGATGGTTTGCAAATAGTTCAAAACTCATAGCAATGCCGAACATAACTGCGCCAAGAAGCGCCCTGCGTCGGAAGCAATATGCCAATCCGGCAAAAACCCATGGCATAAAGGCTATTGCAGCCAATTTTGTATTGTGACCCGCCTCAATTATCTGCATATTGTATGAACAGAAAGCAAAGCCAAACGCACCTACCATCGCCAACCATGGATTGACACCAAAGACCAACATAAGCAGATAGAAGCCCAACATCCCTACGACCAGATCACTTGCAGGATGCACTCCTTTAAAGAGCAGATTATAGATGGGAGCCAGAAAATTGTCCTCCTGGCTCAAGGTAATGGTAGTTGTAGGCATTCCTCCAAAGATTGAATTTGTCCACAATGCATCCTCGCCTGTATTATCTTTATACTCCTTTGACTCCTGATATACGGCTCTCCATGCTGTATCATCACTCTGAATCAAGGCTCTGCCCTGTATCAATCCGGGCATATATGCATAGGCCAAACCAAAGAATAACAATAGCGCCACAATGTGCGGAAACCAACTCTTTAAATTAAAAGACTTCATAATTCACCTGCTTTTATACAAAATGAGGGTGATCTTAGGTCACCCTCGAAATAAATTTAAACAGCTTGTAAGCTTATTTCTTGTATCGGGCATTTAATCCCTCAATAACCTCTGAGGTAATATCCATACCCTGCTCTGCATACAATACAGCACCAGGCATTGTAGTTGCCAGAATAATAGAGTAACCTTTGCTCTTATTATACTCCTCCAGGAATGAGGTAACCTCATCGAACACCTTGGTACTCATCTCTATCTCCTCCATTGCAGACTTGTCACTCATCTCCTGCTGCAAACTCTGCAACTCCTGCTGCTTAGCGATAATCTTATCACGCGCCTCAACAGCTCTCTGCTCGGTCAAAAATCCATTGTTCTGAACCTTTCTTTGCCACTCCTGAGCCTCCTGATCCAAAGCCTTTGCTTTGATATTCAAATCAGTCAAACGAGCCTCCTGAGTCTTCATAAAGGTCTCCGACATCTCCTTGTAAAGCAAGAATTTATCAGACAACAATGAATCGGTATTAACATAGGCAATCTTTGCCCCGGCACCACTCTCGTTTACCACAGTCTCTGTTGATACAGCAACCTCATTTGATGCATTGCCATAGTGCAAAACAAACAACACTACAACTCCGATAAAGCTCAATGCCCCCAATACGGTAGAAAAATGTTTCATATCTCTTATTTTAAAATTACACACCCGTGTCCTTTCTTAAAACACGGGTGCAAAGATATAAATTCTGAATTAAATTCCGACTTTTTTATACATTTATTAACTATTCTCCATCCCTTAACTCAGAACTCTTTAAGAGATTCATTAGCAACTCCCTTGCCCGAAACAATTGAGCTTTCACTGTCCCCAATGGGATATTCAACTCCTCCGCAATCTCCTCATACGACAACTCGTCAAAATACCTCAACTCAATTAATCTTCGGTAACGTCCCTTCAACATAGAAACCTTTTCACGTGTATACAGGGCTCTCTGTTCCCTAATTGCCTGTTGTTCAGGATCAAGAATATCTGCAGCTATAGTATGAGCAAATGATCGCTCCTCCTGATTTGCGTCATCTTTATCCAATGAGACCGTTAAATTCTTCCTTTTTCGGATGAAATCAATAGTATTATTTGAAGCAATCTTAAAAAGCCATGTACTAAAAGCGTATTGGGGAGAGTAGTAAACAAGATTTGAAAAAGCCTTTTCAAATGCCTCAAATGTCAAATCCTCAGCATCTGTTCTGTTGTTCACCATCTTAAGAATCATAAAATATACAGATTCACGATATCTGGCAAAAAGTTCCCGAAATGCCCGTTCATCACCATTTATGGCACTGCGAACAACGACATAATCTTTCATTGCCTTCTCAGATAGCTTTACATCAGCACCACTTTTACTCTCTACAGCATGCTTTTCAATCACTTCCATTGACTTTCGCTAACTAATGTTTTGATTCTATAACACCAACGGCCAAAATAGCCGATAGTTGTTGACATTAGCGAAGTTAAGAATAATTTTTTTTGTAACATAGAGGACATTTGCAGATTTATACATAAAAAATCCACAAAAAATGTTAAAATAAAGAGTGCAGTTACAAACCAATATGCAAATCCAAAGAGGGGATTCAATACAATAATTGCACAGTAGACCAAAAACCTTACCCATTGAGCAATGTCAGACAATAACCGTATACCAGCCGGCCAGTGTCGCTTCTCTACGTAATAGTACTCCTCATCAGCACGTAACTGATGCCGATCATCCGAATAGAGAACAGTACCATTTTCACTTCGATTAAAGGCAACTGTATGTGCAAAACCATGTAATATTTTCAATATAATCTCACTCTCATACCCAAGAATATGTTGATTATTCTTTGAGAAACCTCTGCAAGCCATATAAAGACTCTTCCTGTAACCATAATTTGTCCAGTCACATCCCGGGATATATCCGAAAAAGTTCAGAAATGCAGCATTGATTCTGTGCATATTATGGTTCCAACGTAACAAATCAACCAAACGATTGGTTACAGGGTAACTACTATCACCTATCACAACTCCGCACCTATCTGAAAATGAGGAGGCCATCTCTCTTACCCAACTCTGAGATGGTGGTGTACAATATATCTCTGAAAAGAGTAAGATCTCATTCCGGGCTCCCAGAATACCAATATTCAAAGCAATCTTCTTTGTTCTGTGAAACTTTACACCAGGGTAAAGACGGCTGACCTTCAGATTCGGATATTTTGCAGCCAATATATTCAACCTGTCAACCGAATCATCATCCGAAGCCTCGTCAACAACAATCACCTCGTAATCGGGATAATCCTGTTCAAGAAAACGAGGTAGATTTTTACTAATCAACTCAGCATTGTTATTAACAGTTATAATGACCGATACTCCCTCTGATGGATTCTCGAAACGACTCTCTTTGCCCTCGGCACACTTAGATCTTCTTTTAAGCGCGACAAACTCCAATGCTCGAATAGTAAAATTCAGCATCAGTAAAAATATTGTCACTCCAAGTACAAGATATGCAATCGGACTATCCGGCCACACCATCGAAAAAAACTCACTATCAAAAATCTGAACCATAACGTTTAATTATTTCATACGCATCACTGATACCCAACTCTCCGGCCTTACTTAAATCGGAAATTGCCCTGCGTTTATCTCCAACATAAAGATTCATTATACCCCTATTGAAATAGGCATCCGCAAAATTGGGTTGTGCATCAATAACATCATCCAATAATGCAATTGCTTCAGTCACCATACCACTCTCTGCCATCATTCCGGCCTTGTTATATCTGACATAGATAAAATCGGGAATACACCTCATACACTCATCATATGCACTCCACACCTCGCTGTAATCGATAGTTCTGCTACTCTTAACACCCAAAGTAATCTGTTCCTCAGCATGGGCCTCAATATAGGCATACATCATCGCTATCGCATTACCAAGTGAGAATTGCGCCAATCCATACCACTCAGAATCGGGTGAGACTCTCTTGAAGCACTCTATCGCCTTCATATAATCATCACTATCAAGCAAGGCAACACCGGCAAAGAGCAACTCGGCATCACTCTCTGCATTCAACATCTCAACCCCCTTTATCAATGGAGAGGAAGCTATTGTCAACATAAAATCATCTCCATATTGATTATTATATTTGACAATTGAACTCTCATACTTGTCCGATGTTGTTACGTGCAAAGAGTCTTTTGGCAATAGTGTCACCCTATGTATTCCTTTTAAACGTATTGAAGATATACGGTCTGACACAGAGCCGCTTACCATATTGCGAACGGCACTATTTCTATCGTTCAAATCCAATAGTCGTGTAAGATTCTCTGTAGTATCAACATAAGCCCCTGCCACACCTCTCTTCATCTCCCGATATCTCTCCATGATTTGAGATGCCGCATAACTATCCTCCATTGCCAACTTTTCACGTCCCATATCCATCAATAACGATGCCCTGGCATAGTAAGCCTTTACAAAATCGGGATATAGCGCAATACAAGAAGAGAAATCGTTATATGCACTTGTATAATCCTTTATTGATTGGTAGGCGAGGCCTCGGTTGAAATAGACGATTATATTCTCAGGATTCAATTCGATTACCCGACTGAAATCATCAATTGCGTCATTGGTTGCTCCCAACTCCAGACGCAAAAGAGCCCGATTATACAATCCATAAATATAGTTACTATCAATAGAGAGCATCTCATCATAATCAGCTAAAGCCTCATAGAACTCTCCCTCCTCGTAATAAAGAAGCGCTCTGTGCATTCTGAGTTGCATATTCTCGGGCGAGGCATTTATGCCCCTGTTGAAGTCTTCAACTGCATCATGAATATTACCCTCAAGTTTATTAATATATCCACGCAATCCATATGCCTCATGCGAGAAAATATTTCTACGTATCACGGCATTACAATCCTCCATAGCCCCCCTGCTATTCCCGTGCTGCACTCTCAATTCTGCCCTGTTCAGATAGGCAAGCTGAAAATCAGGATCAAGATGGATGGATTTAGAAAAATCCTTTTCGGCCAATTTATCCTCACTCAAAGCCCTGTATGCCAATCCTCTGTAAGTGTAAACAGCAGGATTTGAGGGTGCCAGTTCAAGAGCCTCGCGATAATCCTCAAGAGCCTCTTCATATCGCCCGGCTTGATAATAGCTCACCCCTCGGTATATGTAGGCAAACAGATAGTTTGGATTCAAATCTATTGCTTTGGTAAAATCGGTGATTGCTCCACTTAAATCATCCAACCCCAGTTTAGCATATCCACGATAGAAATAGGGTTCGTAAAGGTGCGGGCGAAGACGAATAACTCGGTTAAAGTGCTCTATAGCCCGACTATTATCTTCATAATATATGGCATCGGTACCTATACGCAAAAGTCTGTCGACATTCCATTGTGCCTGTAAGCAAAATGGCATACCGAAAAACAATAAAAGTATCGCTATCAAATATCTGCGCATAAAACCTCTACCTCCTTTATAAATAAGGGCTGACCAAACAAAGTATGGACAGCCCAAATATATTTCAAGACAATTATCTTATTAGTAGATATCTACAATAGAGTAGTCATTATCATCATCCTCATCCATTCCTGGAATGAAACGCCAAGAATCCTGGAACATTGCGGTCTCGATAGATGAACCTCCTGTTGTTACATATCCATAACCATCCAAATCAAAAGCCACTGCCGATACGCGCGGACTTCCCATTGCAGAAGGCAATGAAGTTACCTCGTACCAACGATCCTTCTCGATATCATACTCCCAACATGTTCTGTTATGTGTACCAGCGCCACATGCTATATAACCTCGAGGAGTACCGCTCGGAGAATCAAGACTTGAAGTGAAGCTGACAGCATAAGCGCGTGGTATCTTGTTATAACTGTCATCAAAGCTGTGATCAGAACGATTCATAATAGGGTGACAGCTTGACCATGAATCGGTTGTTGCATTATATTTCAACACGTCAAGTTTATAACCGCTACTTGCTGTTCCGGCTCCACCACAGACAATTGCCTGATCACCGATAACGAAAGCTGTAGCACCTCGGCGTGAATCTCCAGGGAAGTCTGTCTCTGACCAACCGGTATTCGGGTCAAATTTATAGAAATCACTGGTAATTGTGTTCTCATCAACAGCTCCTGTTCCAACAAAACCACATCCGCCTACAGCAAATGCTACTGCGTGCTCGCGACCTTGACCCGGGAAAGCAAACTCTCCACTCAAAGAGTCCTTTGACCATGTCTCAGTTGCTCCGTCGAATACATAGAAATCTGAGAAGAATCTCTTGTTCTGAGTGGTCTGGTATGTACTATCCTTTCCATCGGCAGCACCTCCAGGGATTGTTACTGTGATTGTTCTCTGCGGACGATATCCGGTTCCTACATATGCTTTACCATCAACCACAAATGCAACAGCTCCAAAACGTCCAAGACCTGGGAATGAGTCAACCTTTACCCAACTATTGTTTCTGAACTTCCAGAAATCACGCATCTCCTTGTCTCCATAAGTTCTGTCACCATCGTAACCCAAACCTACGTACACATTATCGCCAATCTTGAAACATACTGCTCCAACACGTGTAACTCCTCCGAACTCACGAGCCTTAGACCAGTCGCCATCGTCATCATTACTTGAATCACAAGCAAAAAAAGCTGTGCTCAAAAGCAACAAACTCAATAGTTTTAAAATCTTCATCTTATTCTTTTTTTATACTTTTCACAAATAATGGGCAAAACTACACAATTTATATCTCTCATACAACACATTGGTTACTTAAAAATACTTAAAGACGCTACTTTTTTTATTTTTAACTCTATTTTTAAGAAAATAGTTTTACCTTCGCACTTTGATAAAATAAGATTTATGAAGAGATTTATATACTTGATATTTGCCATAATTTTAAGCTCGTGCGGTGCCGAGCTGGAGTCTATTGGCGAGGATTTCATCGGTAACGGCAGTTCAATTGAGATGTATGAGTACAGAATCACAGAGACGTCGACCATCAAAATTGACAGTTTTGCCACCTCAACCGGTTCAAACACTGTTTCAATGTCAGAGATATTCATTGGAAGATACAGTGATCCGCTATACACCGGAACAACGGTTATAACCCCTACATTCACTATTGCTCCGGAGTACGCTCCGGTAGTTGACGAAGAGGCAACGTTGGACTCAATCACATTCAAATTCGGTTACACCGGCAAACTTTGGGGAGACACCATATCGCTCCGCCAACAGATACTGGTGCTTCACGAATTAAGCGAACTTCCTATATATAACGAAACCGTCGATAATGGAATGATGTTCAATATTGATCCGATTCCTCCGTTTAAAAGGGAACTGGGACGAGCATACTTCTATCCGAACAAGAAGGGATTAAAAGATGCATATTTCAAATTGGACAAAAATGATAAATACCTCTCAACTCTTTTTGACCGAATGAAGTATAAGGACAATATGTTCAATGATCTGCCATGGAATTTTATCAACGAGTTCAAAGGACTGGCCATTACTGCAGACAAAAACAACGACATCATATTCGGGATGAATGCGACACCAGACAGTCTCTATATGTGTTTCCACTACCATGTAGGAGCAACCCTCGAGAGTACGGTAAAAATACCTCTTACAACCCCTATCTTCCAATACTTTAACGCAACAAACACTCCTACCAGGAAGTTTGAATCGCTAAAATATCAGACCGATGAGGTTCCTATTGAGGAGTCGGCATTTGCATTAATACAAGGGCTGAGTGGTTATATGGTAAAGATGGTACTTCCTGTTCCTCCTCCACAAGACCAATACTCAACATTGGTCAAGGCTGAGCTGGAATTGAACCCTCTGATATTTTACAACAGTTCCATTACTATGCCACAAACTATCTCTGTCTATAAGAGCAATGCAAACAACGAGATATTATCACAGTTGCAACAAGCCTCAGGAGATGTTATAGGCAAGCTGGAGAAGGATGAACAACATCTTGATGCCAGCAGATATAAGATTGACCTGACCGAGTATTACAATGCCTTTTCAATGCTCCCCGAAGAGCCAAGTATCTCTGATGAGTTTACACACATAATATTGAGTGTACCATCAATGTCATCTACATTTGACAGGGTGATTATTGAAGATGTACCTGTTCTAAGACTATACTACGCACACTATAATAACGATCTGCTATAATGAATACCAAAAGATATATCGTAACGCTGTTGGCACTACTAATAACAGTAGCGCTGCACGCTCAGAACAATACCGGAACTCCATACTCGGTATTCGGCTATGGATTGATCAATGAGAACCCCGGGGCATATACCGGGATGGGTGGCGTTTCTGCCGCAATGCGCGACAACATAAACATCAACTACCTGAATCCGGCGTCATATACTGCTCTGGACAGCAATCGCTGGCACGTACAATTAGGTGTCCATGCCGAGATGGTACGTATCACCACCCATAAGGAGAGCGCACACTACAGGGTAGCAGGAAACGGATATTTCAATTTAGGATTTCGTATTCGCAGAAACCTATACTCATCCATCGGATTTACAGAGTTGAGCGATATAGGATATGACCTGACCTATAAGAATGTTATACCCGGCTCTATAACTCAGAAATACACCCAGTTGATGCAGGGAGAGGGTGGCTTGAACCAATTCCATTTCGGACTGGGCTGGAAATACAAGAACCTCTCTATTGGAGCTAACTTAGGAGTTGTCTTCGGAAAGATTGAAAGAAGACAGACCCTCTCAATTCCTATGGACAATGCCTACTATATCAAAACGAGTGACAACACCCGCATCCATGACATTATTATCACCATGGGAGCCCAATACGTGATTGATTTGGGAGGTACCCAAAACCTTACCCTTGGAGCCTACTTCAACCCCAATTCACGACTCTTCGGCAAAAATTCATATATCGCTTACAAAGAGTCGTCCTCATCGTCATCAATAATTGACAACGACGACGAGGTTGACAAGGGTTTTATCAAATACCCATTCAAGGTTACTGCCGGAGTAGCATGGAGCAAAAGTACAAAATGGCTGGTATCAGGAGACTATACCTTCCAGAAGATGTCCCAATACAGAGAGTTTGACACTCACAACAATATCAAACTGAAGGATTATCACAGAGCAAGTGCCGGAATCTCATTTACTCCTGAAAAACACAGTAGAAAATGGTATCTGCACAACTCTTATGAGTTTGGTCTGTACTTTGTACGCTCACATATGTATATGAATGAGCACCATATCAACACCTACGCATTTACTGCAGGTACCGTAGTCCCATTCCTCTTCTCAAACAACAGACAGGAACTTGATTTGAAGGCCTCTATTGATTGTGGCTTCCGCGGCAGTGAGGTTGACGGACTTATGCGCGAGCGTTTTGTAAAGATACGTCTGAGCCTTGCATTCAAGGAGTTGTGGTTTATGAAGAGAAAGATATACTAATTCTGATACACCATGTCCCCCCTTAGGAAATTTGTTGCGTACGCAATATTCACATTAAGTTGTTATATAGCCTCGGCCCAAAGTTACCTGCCCCCTATCGACTCCATGACCTTAGAGGAGAAAATCGGGCAACTCTTTATGATTGATGTATATAGCAACAAAAGCGAGGCTGACTACTCAAAGTATTGCCAGTTGGTATCCAGATATAACCTTGGCGGAGTAATATTCTTTCAAGGGACAGCACATAAACAGATTGAGCTAATCAAGCGACTTCAGGCCTCTGCCAGAATCCCCCTCTTGGTAGGACTCGATGCCGAGCATGGTGCAGGATGGCGTCTCAAAGGTTCAATGACCTATCCTCAGATGCAGACGCTCGGAGCAATTAGCGACGATTCCGTCACATACAGAATTGCTGCCACCATCGCCCGCCACTGCAAATTAAGTGGTGTAAATATAAACTTTGCACCCGATGCAGATGTAAACAACAATCCTCAGAATCCGGTCATCAACACCCGATCATTTGGTGAAAATCCTGAAAGAGTTGCCAAACACGCCATTGAATATATCTCCGGTACTATTTCCGAGGGTGTTATCCCTGTTGCGAAGCACTTTCCCGGCCACGGCGATACCGAGAGCGATTCGCACCACACTCTGCCATTAGTTGATAAATCGATTAATGCCCTTGACTCTATTGAACTATATCCGTTTAAAAGAGTTATCAACGCCGGATGTCCGGCTATAATGACAGGTCACCTGAATGTACCTGCCATGGATAGCTTAACTACATCGGCCTCTCTATCACACAAAATTGTAACAGAATGGCTTAACGACTCTCTAATGTTCAGCGGGTATAAATTTACAGACGCACTGAATATGAAAGGAGCACGCGGAGATCTCCCCATTGGCGAGACAGACGTACAGGCATTGATTGCAGGCAATGACATACTTCTTTTCCCGGAAAATGTAGAGAAGGGAATAGAGGCTATTAAAACAGCCGTTGCCGAAGGCAGAATAACCGAAGCTCAGATAGATTACCACCTCAAAAAGGTTTTTGAACTTAAAAGAATTTTCTATGGCGAGGATGGATTTATAGCCGATTCGCTTATAAGCGACTCTGTTGCTCTGCACAGAGCAATGCACACTGCAACCGACTCTATGCTTCGTGATCTGGCCTACAAGAAAGCAATTACACTCATCAGGAACGAAAACAACCTGATTCCACTGAAATCAATTGACACATTAAAGATAGCCGTTCTGTATATGAACACTCCAGTTGTCAAGGAGTTTCAGGAGTATGTAGAGAAATATGCAAATGCCACTCCAATCGTGTCGCATGGACACACGACAACAAGCCTCGCCGGCAGATTAAAACCATACAACTGCATCATTGTATATAACGGCGCCGCCAACAATCGTAGTTCCTCAAACTACGGATACTCCGTACTATTGGCACAACTTATTGACCGGATTGAGAAGGAGAAGAGTATTATCATATACCATCCTGCCACACCTTACGGCATAGATAAATATACTCACCACAACTGCAATGCCATAATAATCGGCTATGAGAAGTGTGCAGAAGCCAACAGAGCCGGAGCGCAGGCTATATTTGGTGGCATTGACATTACTGGAAAACTTCCTGTAACCATCAATGAAATATACAGAGAGGGAGATGGTATTGAAACCTCAAAGATTCGCCTTGGATATGCAGTGCCGGAAGAGTTAAACATCAACTCTGAGAAACTTCAGGCAATTGACTCTATTGCTGATTTTGCCATCAAACAAAAGGCAACCCCGGGCTGTCAGGTTCTTATTGCCAAGGATGGATATATCATATACAACAAATGTTTTGGTTCCCACACATATAAGGGCACAACCCCGAACAGATCCACAGACCTGTATGACCTGGCCTCTGTTACCAAAGTTACAGCAACTCTGCCAACCATCATGCACCTCTATAGCGAAGGGCGAATCTCACTTGAAGATTCAATATATGAATATTGCCCGGATATGGTGGACTCTCTCAAAGCAGGGATAACACTATTCAACCTTCTGGCGCACGAATCAAGACTTCCATCAGGAATCCCATTCATAGCAAAAGCTATCGACATGAAGAGTGTAAATAATAAACTCTTCTCGTCACGCTATAGCTCAATATTCAACAAACGTGTCAAGGCAAATCTCTACATCAATCCTCGATACCGCTTTAACCCAAATACCCTTGCAAAGGGTAAACGTGAGGGGTATGTGCAGCGTTCCGGTAATCTATATATGCACCCTTCATTTATGGATAGTTGCCGAATCTGGATACACGACGTAGAACTGAACAAGCGCAACGGCTACCTGTACAGCGACCTCAACTTTATCATCCTGGGCAGAATTGCCGAGAGCATAACGAATAGTTCCCTGTACAACTACGCACAATCAAACATCTACAACAAGTTAGGGGCAAACCATACCACATACTACCCCACTCAGATTGTTCAGAGAAACTCCATTATTCCCTCGTCAATTGATAACATCTACGGACGAGGCGAAATTCATGGCACTGTACACGACCCATCAGCTGCAATACTTGGTGGCGAGTGTGGACATGCCGGGCTATTCTCAACTGCCGAGGACTTAGCTAAAATCATGCAGATGTATCTACAGCTGGGATATTACGGTGGCGAGCAGATTATAGACAGCGCTATTGTAGCACAATTCACTATGAGGAATGGTCTCAACAGGCGAGGCCTGGGCTTTGACAAACCTGCCGAAGAGCCAGGACAACCCTCTCCTGCAACCGAAGAGGCATCGCCCGAAAGCTACGGACACTTAGGTTTCACAGGAACTATGGTGTGGAATGACCCCATACACAATTTGACCTACGTTTTTCTCTCAAACAAGAGTTATCCAGACGAATACAACTCCAGACTGGTTGACGAGAACATCAGAACCAATATTCAACACATTATTTATCAAGCTATTGCCCCCTGAAAGCCCCATTTGAATTAAAATTGCTTTAAAATAGTTTTTTTCGGTTAAATGCATTAACTTTGTTCCTAAGTATATAATTTAACCAAAATCAATAAATAACAACTAACACTATGAGCAATTTTATCTCATCTTCAATCGGGAAAAAAGTTGTGATGAGTCTGTCAGGACTTTTCCTGGTTATGTTCTTGTGCGTGCACTTGGGCATCAACATGCTGTTGTTGTTTGACAACACCGGCAAGCTATTCAACTTGGGATGTCACTTCATGACAAACCCAGTAATCAAAGTTATCGAGCCTATCCTGGCATTGGGATTCATTATCCACATCGCCTGGGCCAGCATGCTTACTATTCAGAACCGCAAGGCACGTCCAGTAAAGTATGCTGTACGCAACCAAAAGGGTAACTGCACATGGAGCTCACGCAACATGTATGTATTGGGAGCAATGATGCTTGTATTCATCATTATCCACCTTATGAACTTCTGGGCTGCCATTAAATTGGGCGAGGGAACTGCAGGAGTTATGGAGCACATCACCTACGATGGTGTAACTATGGAGAATGTTTATCCTCACGTAGTTGCAACATTCACAAACCCAATCTACTGTATCCTATACGTTATCGGTGGAATTCTTTTGGGTATGCACCTTGCACACGGATTCTGGTCAATGTTCCAGTCTGTAGGTCTTTGCAACAACATCTGGAGAAAACGCTGGTCATGCCTTGCTAAATTGTTTGCAATCGTAGTTGCAGCAGGCTTCTCTATCATTCCAATCTACATGTTCTTTACATGTTAATTCAATTTGAAAATCTAAAAAAGACAATAATATGGCAGTACTTGACGCTAAAATACCGGAAGGACCATTAAAAGATAAGTGGTCTAACCATAAAGCCAAAATCGGAGTTGTTAGCCCTGCTAACAAGAAAAAATTGGATGTAATCATCGTAGGTACAGGTCTTGCAGGAGGTTCTGCTGCAGCCAGCCTTGCGGAGTTGGGATATAACGTAACAACATTCTGCTACCAGGATTCTCCACGTCGTGCGCACTCTATTGCTGCACAGGGAGGTATCAACGCAGCTAAGAACTATACCAACGATAACGACTCAGTTTACCGTTTGTTCTATGAGACAATTAAGGGAGGTGACTACCGTGCTCGTGAGGCTAACGTTTATCGTTTGGCAGAGGTTAGTGGTAGCATCATTGACCAGTGCGTTGCTCAAGGTGTTCCATTTGCACGCGATTACGGCGGCTTGTTGGCTAACCGTTCATTCGGAGGAGCATTGGTAAGCCGTACATTCTATGCCCGCGGTCAAACCGGTCAGCAGTTGTTGTTGGGAGCCTACTCAGCAATGAACCGCCAGATTGCTAAGGGAAAAATCAAATCATATACCCGTCATGAGGTTTTAGATGTAGTTATCGTTGACGGTAAGGCTCGTGGAGTTATTGCTCGTGACCTTGTAACAGGTAAGATTGAGCGTTTCGGAGCCCACGCAGTTGTATTGGCAACCGGAGGTTATGGTAACGTATTCTTCTTGTCAACCAACGCTATGGGTTGTAACGGAAGTGCTGCATGGCAGGCTTACAAGCGTGGAGCTATGTTCGGAAACCCATGTTTCGTTCAGATCCACCCAACATGTATTCCTGTTCACGGAGACCAGCAGAGTAAGTTGACTTTGATGTCAGAGTCATTGCGTAACGATGGTCGCGTATGGGTACCAAAGAAGAAAGAGGATGCTGAGGCTCTTCAGAAGGGAACAAAGACAGCTAACGATATTCCAGACGAGGATCGCGACTTCTATTTGGAGCGCAGATACCCTGCATTCGGAAACTTGGTTCCTCGTGACGTTGCATCCCGTGCAGCTAAGGAGCGTTGCGATGCCGGTTACGGAGTCAATAACACCGGTAAGGCAGTATTCCTTGATTTCAAATATGCTATCAAAGAGTTCGGACACAAGGTTATCGAGGAGCGTTATGGAAACTTGTTCCAGATGTACCAGAAGATTACCGATGTAGATCCATACAACTATCCAATGATGATCTATCCTGCAATCCACTACACAATGGGAGGTCTTTGGGTTGACTACAACCTTATGACAACTGTTCCAGGATTGTACGCAATCGGAGAGTGTAACTTCTCAGACCACGGAGCTAACCGTTTGGGTGCATCTGCATTGATGCAGGGATTGGCTGACGGATATTTCATTTTGCCATACACAATCGGAGATTACCTGAGCAAGGAGATTCAGACTCCAAAGATCGACACCACAACCAAGGAGTTCGAGGAGGCAGAGAAGCATGTAACCGACCGTTTGAAAGCTCTTTACGACATTAAGGGAACCAAATCTCCAGACCACTTCCACAAAGCACTTGGAATCATTATGTGGGACAACATCGGTATGGGACGTACCAAGGAGAGTTTGGAGACTGCAATTAAAGAGATTGCAGCTCTTAAGAAAGAGTTCTACAAAGATCTACGCGTAGTAGGTGATTTTACTGCTATGAACAACGAGTTGGAGAAAGCTGCTCGCGTTGCAGACTTCTTCGAGTTAGCAGAGCTTATGGCTCACGATGCGTTGGATCGTAACGAGTCTTGCGGTGGACACTGTCGTTTGGAGAGTGTAACCGAAGAGGGTGAGGCTAAACGTGATGACGAGAACTACAAGTATGTATCTGTTTGGGAGTACAAGGGCGACGATGTTGCTCCTGAGCTACACAAAGAGGAGCTTGTATACGAGAACATCAAGGTTCAGCAGCGTTCATATAAGTAATGATTGATTTAACGTATTGAAATTATGGCAGACAAAATATTAAAAGAGATAACCTTGAAGGTTTGGCGCCAGAAAGACGCAAAATCAAAGGGAAAATTTGAGACATATAAGATTCACAATATCTCTCAAGGTTCCTCATTCCTGGAGATGTTGGACATTTTGAACGAGCAGTTGGTAAGCGAGGGCAAAGAGCCTGTAGCATTCGACCACGATTGCCGCGAGGGTATCTGTGGTACATGTAGTTTGTTCGTTGATGGACGTGCTCACGGACCAGACGATGACGTTACAACATGTCAGTTGCACATGCGTCGTTTTGATGAGGGTGCTACAATTACAATTGAGCCATGGCGTTGCGGTGGATTCCCAGTAATTAAGGATCTTATTGTAAACCGTGGAGCTTACGAGCAGATTCTTCAGGCTGGTGGTTATGTATCTGTAAACACCGGAGGTATTCCTGACGGAAATGCAATTCCTATTCCAAAACCTGCAGCTGACGAGGCAATGGATGCTGCTGCTTGTATTGGTTGTGGAGCCTGCGCAGCTACCTGTAAGAACTCATCTGCAATGTTGTTTGTTGCAGCAAAGGTTTCTCAGTTGGCTCTTTTGCCACAGGGAAAAGTTGAGGCTGCACGCCGTGCAAAAGCGATGGTTGCAAAGATGGACGAGCTTGGTTTCGGAGCTTGTACCAACACCGGAGCTTGTGAGATGGAGTGTCCTAAGAGCATCTCTATCGAGCACATTGCTCGTTTGAACCGCGAGTTCATCAAAGCTAAGTTGAAAGACTAAGCTTTAATATAATCCTTTAATCCCCACGTATGTAGTCTCAAATAGAGATAACTATACGTGGGGATTTTTAAATAGTTCTATAAATAAAGACAAATGGGGATGGCCAAACAACCATCCCCATTCTGTAATCTGTATGCTGATTATATTCAGATTATCTCGATACGTTTCTCCTCGAAAATCTTTTCACAATAGCAACACTGTATTGCTATTGGCTCTTTAGAGACTACATTGAATCGTGTTGAAACTCCTTCGCAATTGGTAACGCACTTGGGATTTACACAACGAACAATTCCATTGATACTCTCGGGCAAAGATACAACCTTCTTCTCTACCACTTCATAATTTTTAATGATATTGATCTTAATATCCTTAGAGACCAAAGCAAGCTTATTTATCTCCTCGTCTGCAAGATATTTATCCCAAAGCTTAATTATTGCCTTATTACCAAGAGCATTGCTATTGAGATTCATACCGAAAGTCATTGTCAAATCAGTATTATCCAATCCCAGTATAGAGATAACTGTAAATAATTTATTTGATGGTATTCTATCAATTACAGTTCCATTCTCAATGGCACTAACCTGTAACTCCTTCTTTCCTGTCATAAGCTTTCAAATTTAAAGTCCCAACACCTTTGCAATAATAGCCTCGCGGGCAAACAGACCATTGTGAGCCTGCTCAAAGTAGTAAGCCTTTGGATTCTCATCAACATCGGTACTAATCTCATTCACACGTGGTAGTGGATGCAAAACCTTCATAGTATCCTTAGAGTTAGCCAACATTGAGTTCTTCAAAATATAGACATCCTTAACTCGCTCATACTCCAATGGATCAGAGAATCTCTCCTTCTGAACACGAGTCATATACAAAATATCAGCCTCGTTGATTACATCGGTAGTCAGCTCAGTATGCTCGTAATATGGAATTCCGGCTACTTCCAGATAACGCTTATACTGATCAGGCATCTTCAAGAAGTTTGGAGCAACAAAGTGGAATGTTGGGTTGAAGTGTCGCATAGCCTGCAACAAAGAGTGAACGGTTCTTCCATACTTCAAATCTCCAACCATTACAATATTCAGATTCTCCAATGTTCCCTGGGTCTTCTTAATAGAGTAGAGATCCAGCATTGTCTGTGATGGGTGCTGATTGGCTCCATCGCCCGCATTGATTACCGGGTGCTTTGCTATCTCGCTTGCATAGCGCGCTGCACCCTCGATATGGTGACGCATAACTATGAAATCAACATAGTTATCCACCATCTTGATGGTATCCTTCAGAGTCTCTCCTTTGGTAGCACTGGTAATCTTGGCATCGGCAAATCCAACTACTTTACCTCCAAGTCTGTTGATAGCTGTTTCAAAACTCAAACGGGTTCTGGTCGAGGGTTCAAAGAACAACACTCCGGCAACTTTACCCTTCAACAAATCCTGATTCGGATTCTTCTCAAACTCTGCAGCTCTTTCGAGAATCTCAAGAATATCATCTCGAGTCAAATCCTCAATTGATATTAAACTATTCCCCTTCATTGTATATCTCTTTAATCTTATTGACAATATCAGTAGCAACCTCAGATTTAGCCTTTAACGAACACTCGGTAACCCCTCCGTTTCGCTCTATCAAAGTTACTTTATTTGTATCAAATCCAAAACAAGCTTGCGAATCTTTTAAGCTATTCAATACAATTAAATCAAGATTTTTCCGCTCAAGCTTCGATTTTGCATTAACACTCTCATTGTCGGTCTCCAAAGCAAAACCGACAAGCAACTGTCCTGCATGTTTTCTACGCCCAAGTTCAGCTGCTATATCCTTAGTTGGTTTCAAACGAATTACAAGATCATCCTCACCCCTCTTTACTTTACTCTCGGCACGCACCTCGGGAGTAAAATCGGCAACGGCAGCACATGATACAACAATATCACTATTATCGGTACGCGAGACCATTGCATTGAACATCTCTTCGGCACTCTCAACGTCAATCCTCTCAATTCCCTGCTCCCGGCATTTACGGTCAACCGGCCCGGCGACAAGAGTTACCGAAGCTCCGCGAGCTGCAAACTCGTCAGCAAGGGCAAATCCCATCTTTCCCGACGAATAGTTACCTATAAAACGGACAGGATCAATCTTTTCATAGGTAGGTCCGGCACTGATAAGAACTCTTTTACCAACAAAATCCTTTTTATCTGCTGTTTCAAAATAGGCCTTGACAGCCTCAAAAATCTGCTCAGGTTCAGCCATCCTGCCCTTACCGGTCAATCCACTTGCCAACTCTCCCTCGCCTGCCTCGACAAACAGCACCCCGTCTGCCTTCAATTGTGCCATATTACGCTGGGTTGCCACATGACGATACATATCAAGATCCATTGCAGGTGCAACCATCACATCCGATTTTGCAGAGAGATAGGAAGTCAATAACAGATTATCTGCAATACCATTGGCCATCTTACCCAAAGTATTTGCAGTAGCCGGTGCAATCAACATCAAGTCCGACCACAACCCATATGACACATGAGAGTTCCAATCTCCATTTTCAGGATTATAAAACTCAACTCCTATCGGATTTTTAGACAGTGTTGCCAGTGTCAAAGGGGTAATAAATGCCTTGGCTGCAGGTGTCATAATAACCCTGACCTCAGCGCCGGCCTTCACAAACAGACGTATCAGATTTGCACATTTATATGCAGCAATTCCACCGGTAACCCCAAGTAAAATATGTTTCCCCTGAATACTCATCTCTCTACTCAATTTATAATTACAAAAAGAGGCTGTTGCATAGAACAACAACCTCTTGAATCAATAGTTATTCCTTCACTTCGGAAGTGGCATTTGCATGACGATAATCAATCTGGTCCTCAAGGAACTCCTGTGTCGCTATGAGCGCCGGTTTTGGTACCTTCTCATAGAATCTTGAAATCTCGATCTGCTCGCGGTTCTCGAAAATCTCCTCCAAATTGTCAGATTGTGTCGAGAACTCCTGTAGCTTATGAGTCAACTCATCCTTCAACTCCAATGAGATTTGATTTGCACGCTTACCGATAACTGCCACAGCCTCGTACACGTTACCTGTTTTCTGTTCGAACTCCGCCATATCGCGAGTTACTGTGTTATTCGGTGCTTTTACCTTCTTAAAATCTACCATAACAATATTCTCTTATTAATTCTCAAAATCATAACCTTTCAGATAATCGTTGATATCCTCCATCTTTTTATCCATATCAGATAAAAAACGACTCTCCGGATACTCCTCCTTAAAGTACAAATACTCCTCCTGAGCGGCATAGCACCGCTCCAGTTTCTTGGCATCAATACTATTAATCGCCATCTGGTACTTGGAATCGAAAAGCATATTCATAATCTCCTCACGATATTTTGAACCGGGGAAATCCTCCAGACAGTTGTTCAGACTGACAACTGCTGAGACATATCTGCCACGATTATAGTAGTTCTGTGCACTCAGGAATGCCTTGTACGAGATTTTATCAAGCATCTCAGTAATATATCCGTTAATCTCCTCCTTTTTGTCAGTTCTGGGATACTTGTCAAGATAGAGTTGCAAATATTCAATTGCCGCCTCGGTAGTAGCCTGATCAAGCAGTGCTCTGGGCGATGACTTGTAGTAACACAATCCTACCATATAAAGACACTCCTCAAAGAAGGGGCTATCGGGATATGTTGATACAAATTGTCTGAACAACTCCGCTGCAGGTTCATATAGGCGTTTGTTATATGTTGCATAGGCTCTATAATATGCCATCGACTGAGCCTTTCTACTTCCGACTGAATATGAATATACCTTAACCTTGTCCAACAGATTCAGACAGTGAGTGTATTCCCCTCGGTTATAGAACTCTATGGCCTTCTCATACATCAATGCTGTATCTCCGGTCTTCAGAACCTGCTGATACTCTCCACATGATGAGAGGGCAATAAGAGCGATTAAATATATATGAACCAACTTTTTCATTGAAAACTATCAATAATAGTGCTAACCATACAATTTGTAACGTGCAAAGATAAGGCTAAAATTCCAAGAAACAACAACTTTTTCATCAAAAGTTATTCATTTTAGTTTTTATTACTAACTTTGCAATGGTTTTTCACAATTTGGACTATTGTGCACAGCCAAAAAACAAGAAAATTAACAACTTTTAAATATTATCGAGGATGGATATCTTTGAGAGAATTAAAACACAACGTGGAAACATTGGTCAGTACGCCAATGAGGTACACGGTTATTTTGCTTTCCCAAAATTGGAAGGAGAGATTGGACCTCACATGATTTTCCGAGGAAAAGAGGTTCTTAACTGGAGTTTGAATAACTACGTTGGCCTGGCTAACCACCCAGAGGTTCGCAAAGCTGATGCCGAGGCTGCCGAGAAGTATGGTTTGGCATACCCAATGGGAGCAAGAATGATGAGTGGCCAGACAACACGCCACGAGTATCTTGAGAGCCAGTTGGCAGAGTTTGTTGGAAAACCGGATGCATTCTTGTTGAACTTCGGTTACCAGGGACAGGTTTCAATCATTGATTCACTTACAAGCAGACACGACTGCATTGTATATGATGCAGAGTCACACGCATGTATCCTTGACGGAATGCGCGTATCTCCTGCAAAACGTTATGTTTTTGCCCACAACGACATTGATAGCTGCCGTAAGCAACTTGAGCGTGCAACAAAGCACGTTGAGGAGACCGGTGGTGGTATTCTTGTTATTACCGAGGGAGTATTCGGAATGGCCGGAGATTTGGGAAAATTGGACGAGATTGTTGCATTGAAGAAGGAGTTCAACTTCCGTCTGTTGGTTGACGACGCTCATGGATTCGGAACAATGGGAGCTACCGGAGCAGGTACCGGAGAGCACTTCGGAGTTCAGGATGGAATTGACCTATACTTCGCTACTTTCGCTAAGGCTATGGCAGGATTTGGTGCATTCATTGCATCAACCGAGGATGTTTGTATGTATCTACGCTATAACATGCGTTCACAAACTTTCGCCAAGTCATTGTGTATGCCTATGGTTGAGGGTGCTATCAAGAGACTTGAGGTGCTCCGTTCACAACCAGAGCTTCGCGAGAAATTATGGGATATTGTTCGCGCATTGCAGAGTGGTTTGAAAGCTGACGGACTGAATATCGGTAAAACCAACTCAATGGTAACTCCGGTTTATCTCTCTGGTAGCGTTGCTGAGGGTATGCAGGTTGTAACAGACCTTCGCGAGAACTATAACCTGTTCTGCTCTATCGTTGTTTATCCTGTTATCCCTAAAGGACAGTTGTTGCTTCGTTTGATTCCGACAGCTATGCACACTATGGACGATGTTAACTATACCATTAAGGTATTCAAGACTGTTTCTGAGAAGTTGGCTCGTGGCGAGTACAGCAAGGAGATTATCGTTGATGCTCGTAAACTGTAATCAGCTTAGCCAAAAATAATCTATATAAGAAGGGTGGCAATCTCACAATTGCCACCCTTCTCTATTAAATATCAACTATATAAACGTTATCAGATAATCAACATTGCATCACCGTACGGGCCGAATTTATAACCCTGCTCAACTGCAACGGCATAAGCCTTCATCACATTCTCAAAACCTCCAAATGCAGCAACCATCATCAAAAGTGTTGAATATGGCATATGGAAATTTGTAACAAATGCATCGGGAACACTGAACTCATATGGAGGGAATATAAATTTGTGAGTCCATCCATCATATGGAGTCAATCTGCCACGAGTGGTAACACAACTCTCAAGGGTTCTTGCAACAGTTGTACCTACTGCACAAACCTTATGTTTGTTCTCCTTGGCTCTGTTTACAATATCTACGCACTCCTCGCTAACGAAAATCTGCTCAGAGTCCATCTTGTGCTTTGTCAAATCCTCAACATCCACATCGCGGAAACTACCCTGACCTACATGAAGGGTCAAAAAGGCACTCTCAATGCCACGCACCTCCAAACGCTTCATCAACTCACGACTAAAGTGCAAACCTGCCGCCGGAGCAACAACAGCCCCCTCGTTCTTAGCAAAGATAGTCTGATATCGCTCACAATCCTCCTCCTCAACCGGACGTGTAATCATATCCTTTGGTATCGGAGTCTCGCCCAAGGTATAAAGAACCTTTCTGAACTCCTCGTACGAACCCTCAAAAAGGAAACGCAAGGTTCTACCACGTGATGTCGTGTTATCAATCACCTCGGCAACCAACTCATCGTTCTCGCCGAAATAGAGCTTATTTCCAATACGAATCTTTCTTGCCGGATCAACAAGAACATCCCATATTCTCAAATCTCTATTTAGTTCACGCAACAAAAAGACCTCGATTATAGCTCCGGTCTTCTCCTTATTTCCATTCAATCTGGCTGGAAAGACCTTTGTATCATTGAATACAAATGTATCCCCCTCATCGAAATAGTTCGCAATATCACGGAACACCCTATGCTCAATCTCACCGGTATCCTTATGAAGAACCAACATTCGACACTCATCACGATTAGCGTCCCAACCGCTAAAATCGCTCTCAGGGGTAATCATCTTGGTCCAAACATTTCCATCAATCTCCTCTGTAAGGATACGCTTCTTGTCATCACGCTCAAGAAGTGCCGCTGTCGGATATTGAGCTATAAGCTCCTTCGGTAATTTGAAATTAAACTTTGATAACTTCATTTCTTTAGATGCTATTATTCGCCAATATAAAATAAACGTCGCAAAATTACTCCATTTCTCGCAACTTAGCAACCAAATCATCTAAATTATTTGCCTGGGCCACATCGAATTCGCCATTTTTAGTTCTTCTCAGAGCAATCAGATGAGCACCACTACCGCAAGCTCGGCCTAAGTCTCTTGCCAATGAGCGGATATATGTACCCTTTCCACAACGAATTCTCAACACCAGATCAGGCTGATTATAACTCAACACCTCAAGCTCCATAATCTCGATTTTACGAGCTTCAGGCTCCTCGTCACTACCGGCTCGCGCCTTCTCATAGGCGCGTTGCCCATCTATACGAATCGCCGAAAAGAGAGGTGGCGACTGCATAATCCTACCCATAAAATCAGGCAAAACTCTGTTTATAAGATTGATATCAATATGCTCATACGGATACGTCGCATCGATCTCCTTCTCCAGGTCGTAAGACGGAGTTGTAGCACCAAAACGAATCGTCGCGATATACTCCTTCTCGTGGGCCATAAACTCCTCTATTCGCTTTGTCCATTTACCGGTACAGACTAACACCAAACCGGTTGCCAAAGGATCAAGAGTCCCGGCATGCCCCACTTTAATCTTTCCACAACGCGCACGCAATGAGGAGCGCACCTTATTTACTACATCGAACGAGGTCCAACGTAACGGCTTATCCACCAACATCAAAGCCCCCGCCTGGAAATCTCCATCCTCTTCGAAATATATCATTATTTTCCTTTACCAATTAGCAATAACTATGATTGCGCCAACCACCAGACAGTAGTACGCAAAGTAGATAAGTTTTCCCCTCTGGACAATATTTACCATCCAGCGACAAGCCGCATATCCTGTAACAAAAGCAGAAATAAATCCAATGATGAGCGAGGTTACTGGAATAGCCATCGTGCCCATCTCGCCCCCTATCAGTTCAAGAAAGGCCTCGCCCAAGATGGGAATCAACACCATCAGGAATGAGAACCTGGCAACCTGCTCCTTCTTATCGCCAAGCAACAAACCGGTAGAGATGGTTGTGCCGGAACGTGAAAGCCCGGGGATCACTGCTATAGCCTGAGAGATACCTATCACCAAGGCATCCTTAAATGAGATACTCTCCTTCTGACGAGGTTTTGCATAGTACGCAAAGGCCAACAATACAGCAGTTACCAACAGAGCGCACCCTACAACAAATATTCCTGAGCCAAACAACTCCTCCACATAATCCTTGAAGAAGAGGCCGACTACCATAATCGGAATCATTGAGATCACTATCTTTGCCACATATTCGGTCTCGGCATTCCACTTAAATCGGAACAAACCCGCCAACAAGGCAAAAATCTCCCTACGGAAAGCTACTATCGTACTACATACCGTAGCTGCATGGACTACCACCGTAAAGAGCAAACTCTCCTCGCCGGTACCGCAATGAAACAGTTCATTAAGAATCTGCAAATGACCGGAACTGCTGACAGGAAGGAACTCTGTCAATCCCTGCACCACTCCAAACAAGAGGGCCATATACCACTCCATACCCTACTTCTTTGATTTTGACCTACGAATAATGGCCCATGCCACCACTGCAAAACCGGCCAAAACAACAATCGGAGCCAGAGTGATTCTTCTGAAACTGAAGATCTCATAATTGAAGGTATCAGCACTCTCAGCTCCTCCTCCCATCATAAGTACAAAGCCTAAAACCACTATTGCAAATCCTATCAGGATAAACTTATATGAACCTGACTGCAATGGGAACAAATCTCTTTTTTTCTGCTCCTGCTGCTCCTTTTTTGTCTGAATTATAGATGCCATAATATTATCATTTTTAAATTAATACAACTCATCCTCGCCTCGTCTCAAATAGACTATAACCGAGATCCACGACGAGATCCACGAAACCAACAAGCCTATGGTAACAACAACTGCCGCAACAGCCACCAGTGTACCCACCTCCATAATCATCAATACATCGGCAACCTGCTCCTGCAACAGATATACTCCAACATAGAGCAAAAGGATTGCCAAAAGAGATGAAAATAGTCCTAAAAGCAAGCCATCGCCTACAAAAGGACGGGCAATAAACGAGGCCTTGGCCCCCACCAACTGCATAGTCTTTATCAAAAAGCGTTTAGCATGAACATATTGGTGTATAGTATTGCGAATAAGGACAAATGAAATCAGGAGAAAGATTGCTATTGCCGTCAGCATAAAGAGTGATATTCTGCGTACATTCTCTGAAACCAACTGCACCAATGTCTTTTGATAACTAACCTCCTGAATAATCTCTTCACGCAACAAGACAGGAATCAACATCTCTATCGAATCAACATTTGCATACTCCGGCTGCAACTTCAACTCAATAGAGGGGCGCAAAGGATTATACCCGAGAATCAATTCAAAATCCTCGCCCAAATCCTTTTTAAACTCCTCAGCTGCCCGTTCCTTGCTTATATACTCTGTCGAATAGACATAAGGGCGAGCGTCCAATACTTTCTTTAAACGCGACACATCGGCACTGCTTGACTTATCCTTCAGGATAATCGAACATCCAAGATTCTCACGAACTCTATCAGCAACACTCTTTGCATTCAGCAACACAAAGACCAAAGCGCCCGACATTGTAAGCACCAGGGTAATACTCAAAAGAGCCGCCACATACGAACCCCAACTTCTACCTTTTTTCGCCATATTTTTTTTATTTGAGCTACAAAGTTAGTTATTTTTAAAAAATAAATTGTATCTTTGCCCCCGATTCTGAGAATCTTCATGAATCGCTCGAATGGTGGAATCGGTAGACACGAAGGACTTAAAATCCTTTGGCTATTGCAGCTGTGCGGGTTCAAGTCCCGCTTCGAGTACAAAAAGAGCCTGTAAATACTTGATTTACAGGCTCTTTTTTTGTAAGCAACTCCCATAGGAGATATAATGGGATATAATTTACGATATTCTGGAGTTTATCAAATCCCGATAATCCCAATAGACCTGTTCAAGCAATGGCATCTTCTCGGCAAAGAACGCATAGATCTTTTCATGATCCTCACTACGTTTGATGCTCACATCAGGCAACTCAAAATAGACTGCACTGACAACCTGCCCCTCAATTCCATAAAAATCCTCGCTCCACAGCAGATCCTCACCACACTCACTCTCCCATAATTTTCTATATGGGATAAAAGCCTCGTACACTTCGTAGCGTCGCAAAACATTCTTGTGATCTATCTGGAACAATACCAAAGCCTTCTCCTCATCGGCATAAAACTTCAACTGTGCCGACTTAATCTTCACCCCTGTCAACACCCAACGACGATCAATGCGATGTTTATAACAATATCTCTTAAATCCATTCCAGAAGGCAACTCTCATTGCCTTATTCTCCTCCTTTGAATACATAAAAGTTGATAGTTTAATTGTAACCTCAAAGATAACTCTAATTACAACTCCAAACAATAAAATTCTAAGAGATTCTGAATTTTGATTTTATAACAAACTTTAAGAATTAAATATATTGCAACAAGCAAATTAAATCACTATTTTTGCAACAAGGAGCAGATTGGTTTTTATGTTAGAACAATTTCACACAGCAGGAGTAATAGAGGCTGGTTGCGATGAAGCAGGGCGAGGATGTCTTGCCGGTCCGGTTGTAGCCGCAGCAGTCATTCTTCCTCCAGATTTTCGCAATGAGCTGTTAAATGATTCTAAACAGCTGAGCGAAAAGAGACGTGAAGAGCTACGACAAATAATTGAACATGAGGCTGTCGCATGGGGAGTTGCATGGTGCGATAACAATGAAATCGACCAAATCAATATCCTAAATGCCTCGATTAAAGCGATGCACAAGGCTTTGGACAAATTGTCAATACAGCCGGAACACATAATTGTCGATGGCAACAGATTCAAAACCTACAACTCTACTCCACACCAATGCATAGTTAAGGGCGATGCCAGATTCATGTCAATTGCCGCAGCATCAATCTTAGCCAAAACATACCGCGATCGCTTTATGTGCGAAATGCACGAAAAGTATCCGACATACAACTGGAAGAAAAACAAAGGTTATCCGACGAAGGATCACCGCAAGGCAATTGAAGAGAATGGCCCATGTGAACTACACAGGCTTTCATACAAACTTATTGACACGCAACTAAAACTTTTCTGATATGGGAATTATTGACGGAATCATACAAGGAGTATCTTCACTACGCATGAGCGAGTTTGAGCGCTACACCACAGAACCGTGTGAGATACAAAACGAACAACTGCAGTGGTTGCTTGAGCGAGGAGCCAAGACTCTGTATGGCAAACAGCAGGGTTTTGCCGGAGTTGACTCATGCGATACCTACAGGAAAGTGATTCCCGTCACCACATATGATGATTTGCGTCCATACATAGAAAAGGGACTCTCAGGAACAGACTCGCTTCTATGGAACGAACCTGTCAAATGGTATGCCAAATCATCAGGCACCACATCACAACGCAGCAAATTCATTCCCGTATCTGAATCATCGCTCAAACACTCACACTTCAAGGGATGCAGAGATGCCCTGTATATGGCAGCAAACATCTTCCCCGAAAGCGAAATATTTGACGGAAAGACTCTGGCACTTGGCGGAAGTCATAAGGTAGAAAATCCGAATAAAGATATTAAAGTTGGAGATCTGTCGGCAATTATGCTGGCAAATGCTCCAGCATGGACAAACTGGCTCAAGGTGCCATCGCTCGACATAATGTTAATGGAGAACTGGGAGGAGAAAATCGAAATGATAGCAAACACCACCGTATTCCAGGACGTACGTTGCCTGACCGGCGTGCCATCATGGTTCCTGACCCTTATCCAAAAGATGATTGCCGACAATGGAGTATCAACCATCACTGATATATGGCCCAACTTAGAGTTATTCATCCATGGAGGCGTAGCAATGGAGCCATATCGTGAGATATACAAAAAGTTGATTCCATCCGAAAGGATGAACTATCTTGAGACATATAATGCCTCGGAGGGCTTCTTTGGCATACAATCCTCTGCAGAGGATCATTCACTGCTTTTGATGCTCGACTACAAAACATACTACGAATTTATCCCCATGGAAGAGTGGAACTCGCCAAACCCGAAAACATTGACTCTTGACGAGGTAAAAATCGGCGAACACTACGCTCTTGTCATCACTACCCCATCCGGATTATGGAGATACAAGATAGGCGACACCATAAAATTCACATCGCTTAAACCATACAAATTCATAATAACCGGACGCACCCAGCTCTTCATCAATGCCTTTGGCGAGGAGTTGATGATAGACAACACCAACAAGGCTATGGCCAACTCATGCAAAACCGAAATGTGTGAAATGTATGATTATTGTGTTGCCCCTATCTTTATGGGCGAGGGTACACGTGGTGCACATGAGTGGATTATTGAATTTGTAACACCCCCTGCCAATCTGGAGAAATTTGCCGACACACTTGACAACGAGTTACGCATAGTCAACTCGGATTACGATGCAAAACGCAACTCCTCGTTGGACAGATTGGTTATCCATCAGGCCCCAAACGGTTTCTTCAATGACTGGTTAAAAAGCGAAGGCAAACTTGGCGGCCAACACAAAATTCCACGCCTCAGCAACAACCGCGACCTTATTGACAGACTCTTGTCAAAACTACGATAATTATGCTTTTAGGCATAAAAAGCCCCCAAAAGTTTTTATCAAACTTTTGGGGGCTATTCATTGCCAGACTACCTCTTTTCTTATATGCTGGATAGCTACACTTTAAATCAAGCCTGCAGCCTTAAGTTGCTCGGTCATCTGCTCCTGCAAAGCCTTTGCCTCTTGACCTGCTCGAACTGCAAAATTCTCGGTATTATCAGCATAGATAATTCCACGTGAAGAGTTCACAAGTAATCCACACTGACTATTCATACCATACTTACAAACCTCCTCAAGGCTACCTCCCTGAGCTCCAACACCAGGAACCAACAGGAAGTGATCAGGAGCCACCTTACGAATATCGGCGAACATTGCACCCTGTGTTGCTCCTACTACATACATCATCTGCTCGCTATCAGCCCACTGCTGACTGGTTCTCAAAACTTTCTCAAACAAGCGCTCTCCGCTTGGATCTGCTGTCAGCTGAAAATCATGAGAGCCCTTATTACTTGTCAAAGCCAGAAGAATAACCCACTTACCTTTATAATTCAGGAATGGCGTTACACTATCCTCGCCCATATATGGAGCAACTGTAACTGCATCCAGATCAATCTCTTCAAAGAATGTACGAGCATACATTGCAGATGTATTTCCGATATCACCACGCTTCGCATCGGCAATAATAAACTGATCCGGATACTTGTCACGCAAGTAAGCCACTGTCTTTTCAAAAGAGATCCATCCCTTTACGCCCATGCTCTCATAGAAAGCCAGATTAGGTTTATACGCAACACAATAATCCGCAGTAGCATCGATTATCGCCTTATTGAAAGCAAAAATCGGATCCTCCTCATTTAACAGGCATGCCGGAATCTTCTTGATATCAGTATCCAATCCTACACAAAGGAAAGAACCTTTTCTCTTAATGTTCTCGAACAACTCCTTTTTATCCATATCTCTATATCTAATTTGTTAATTCCTAACTATTCACAATTCCTAATTCGCAAACACTGCGTGTTTCCGCAAAATCGGCTGCGGTTAACCACACTCCGTGTGCTTCTACTCCTCGCGGCTCAGCATAACCCAAGTAAACTTGGTTTCTGCATTCGCTCCGCAGCGTCGGTTCAGCATAATGCAAACAAGTTTGCCTTCTGCATTCGGCTTGCACGATTGTTCGCCATTGCTGCGCAATGCCGCAAAATCGGCTGCGGTTCGGCATAATCCAAGTAAACTTGGCTTCTGCTCTCACCTTGCACGATTTTTCCTAATTCCTAATTCCTA
>JAGBFU010000037.1 GCA_017936285.1 Marinifilaceae bacterium
AAAACACGCAGTGTTTTCGAATTAGGAATAATTTTGAGAAAGTTGGTAGAGTTAGGAGTGAACAGTTAGGAGTTACAAATTGCTAAGCCCCCTTATTAGCCGTAATGAGCGGAGCGAATAAGGCGAAGGGGGTTTGGGGGTTGGTAGACCACAAATTAAAGCAAATCCACAGGATTGCAAGTAGAGAAAATATAGCTTGACAGATTACGTTACAAGTAGAGATGAGATTTGCGCAGATTTGCTTAGGGGGTTGGTAGACCACAAATTAAAGCAAATCCACAGGATTGCAAGTATAGAAATCGTAGCTTGACAGATTAATGATAAAGTTAAAGATGTGATTTGCGCAGATTTGCTTTGGGGGTGGTAGATCTCTTGTTCCGAGTTAAACGAGTATGAGAAAGGGTATTTAGGATTTTTTATGAGAATTGTTGTTGAGAGAGCAGAACCGAGGTTCCCTGAGTTTAGATTTAAGGAGCAGGTTAGTTGGATAATGGAGCATGGCCAGAATTGGGCTGTAATCGGACCAAATGGTGCCGGAAAGAGTCTGTTTGCCGATTTGTTGCAGGGAAAGGTGGCTTTGCGTAGTGGTAGCGTGAAATTTTTTGATGAGAGTGAGGTGGAGCAGTTCGGAGTGGTGCGTTCACTTACTTTCCGGGATATTCATTCCCTTACCGATAGTAAGAATATGTATTATCAGCAGCGATGGAACTCGCAGGATGCCGATGAGGCTCCTGTTGCAGCTGAGCTTCTTTCACACTTTTCTCAAGAGAAGATTGAGGAGTATACCAAACTTTTTGGAATATATGGTTTGTTGGAGCGCAGAATAATATCGTTGTCGAGTGGCGAGTTGCGTAAGTTTTTGATTACCCGGGTTCTGATGAGCGAGCCTAAGGTGCTGATTCTTGATAATCCCTTTATAGGTTTGGATGCGGCTTCCCGAAAGTCGCTGGATTCTATGTTGTCGCATCTATATGAGCAGAAGGGGTTGCAGGTTATTCTGGTGCTTTCGCAAACAAAAGATCTCCCTGGGTGGATTACAAATGTACTGCCCGTTAAGGATATGACTTTGTTGCAATCTTGTACCAGAGAGGAGTTTTTTGCTCAAAATCCTGATGCTGTAACGCTCCCGATAGCAGAACAACTATTCTCGGATAGTTACAGGGATGTGGCCTCGCCCATATATGAGAATTCGGAACTACCGTATGCCGATGTGGTTGAGATGCACGATGTGGTTGTCAAGTATGCTGGTCAGGTAATTCTTAAAGATGTGGATTGGAGAGTTCAGAAGGGTGAGAAGTGGGCGTTGCTTGGAGGTAACGGAAGCGGTAAATCTACGCTCTTGAGTCTTGTTTGTGGCGATAATCCTCAGGCATACGCTAATAATATGAGCCTCTTTGGGCGTCGTCGTGGAACAGGCGAGAGTATTTGGGATATTAAAAGAAGAATAGGGTATCTGTCGCCCGATATACATACCTATTACATGGAGGATATTCCATGTTTAAAGGTTGTGGCAAGCGGATTCTTTGATTCGGTAGGTCTGTTCCGTAAGTGTACTGAGGAGCAGATTGCAAAGGCTAAGGAGTGGATGCGTTGCTTCGGTGCCGACTATCTGATGGAACGTTCGTTTGTGAAGATTTCGTATGGTGAGCAGCGATTGGTGCTTTTGGTGCGTGCCTTTGTCAAGAATCCGGAGTTGCTTATTCTTGATGAGCCGCTACATGGTTTGGATACCGGTAAGAAGCGTTTGGCCAAACAGATTATTGAGCAGTTCTGTTCAAATCCGGAAAAGACGCTGATATATGTCTCTCATTATGAGGAGGAAATCCCTGCTTGTGTTACAAAGCGAAAGTTATTGACAAGGAGTTGTGATTAAGGTTAGTATATAGTCCTATCCCCAAAAATAATTAGATACAGATATAAAATTTAGCCATTTTTAGTGTTTTTTGCCTTTTTAGCGTAGTATAATTTTGCATTGAGGAAAAAGTAAAAGTTGTTTAAAACTTCAAATGCAAGATTATACTATGATAGTTTTTGTTAAAAAGGCGTTATTGATGCTTGGTTGTGCATCTCTATTCTCATTTGGTCTTTATGCGCAGGATAGGAGCGCAGATTCTTTGAAGAGTGCCAATCCACGATTTACAATCGGAGGTTATGGTGAGGCTGTGATGACTCGTAACTTCTTTAGCGACAAATATATGCGTTATACCGATGCTGAGTCGTACAAGGATGATAAGAGTCATGGTCGTTTTGATATACCCCATGTAGTTATTTGGTTAGGTTATGATTTCGGGCGAGGCTGGAGTTTCGGTACCGAGATTGAGTTCGAGCACGGAGGTACCGAGAGTGCTGTCGAGATTGAAGAGGAGGAGGGCGGAGAGTATGAGTCAGAGGTTGAGCGCGGAGGCGAGGTTGCTCTGGAGCAGTTCTGGATTCAGAAATCATTTGCAAAGTGGGCGAATTTAAAGATGGGACATATTCTTGTTCCTGTCGGTGATATGAATATATATCATATGCCTAACGAGTTCTTTACAAACTATCGTCCTGAGGGTGAGAATACTATATTGCCCAATACCTGGCATGAGACAGGTATCAGTTTCTGGGGCGAGGCTGGAGATTGGCGCTACGAGCTTGTTTTTGTGCCTGGTTTGGATTCAGACCGTTTTGGTCGTCAGGGATGGGTAAACGGAGGTGCAGGAAGCCCATACGAGTTTAAGATTGCAAATAGTTATGCAGGTGCCTTTCGTGTAGATAACTACTCTGTTAAAGGGTTGCGCCTCTCTTTGAGCGGATATGCAGGAAACTCATTCAAAAATACATTGAGTCCAACAGATAATGCTCGCTATAAGGATGTGAAGGGAACTGTCTATATTGGTGCCTTTAACTTTGCATATGACGACCACAATGTAGTGGTACGTGGTAATTTCGATTATGGGCACCTGACAGATTCAGAGTTGATTACCAAATATAATATGGCTATGCGTAAAGATGCGCCCTCGCCCCAGCAGGCAGTAGCTTCTGATGCTATTGCATACGGAGTTGAGGCCGGTTATAACTTCTTCGGGCTGTCATCAAATAAAAAGTTAAAGGAGCAGAAGTTCTATATTTTTGGCCGTTATGAGTACTATGACTCAATGTTCAAGACCGAGGGAACGATACAGGATTATAAGTGGTGTGCAAGAGATAGAGTGGCTGCTGGAATTAATTATATGCCTATCAAGAATATAGTTCTGAAAGGAGAGTATAGCATAGGTATTCTGGATAAGGCATACAATAATGAGCCATCAGTATCTATAGGCGTTGCATATACAGGATTGTTTAGTAAATAGTAAATAATAAAAAAGGAAAAAGTTATGGAAATCAGAAAGTTTAGCTCAGCCCTTTTGTTAATGGGTGCGCTAGTTGTGGGAGTGAGCAGTCTGTCATGTAGTGATGATGATGATTCAATTGCAGATGATGAGAACCTTAAAGAGGAGTATTTTGAAGCGGCAATTAATCCATATATTGATAATACTGTTCGTGCAACTTACAAAGGAATGGCCGATGCTGCAGTAGGTTTGGCTAAGAGTTGCGATGAGATGTATCAGGCTTTTGTTGATGGTGACTTGACATCGGCTATGGTAGAAGAGGCTGGTAACTACTGGAAAGAGAGCCGTAAGTATTGGGAGTGGAGTGAGGCTTTCCTGTATGGTGCTGCTGCTGATTATAATATCGATCCACATATAGATTCATGGCCATTGGATAAAAATGCAATGGATCAGTTGTTGGCAAATATTCGTGCAGGACAGAGTTGGTCTGTTGGTATTCTTGGAGAGGGATTGTTGGGATTCCATGCAGTAGAGTACCTTCTGTTTGAGTTGGATGCAACCGAGACTAATTCAATGGTTCATAACTTGAACTACACCGAGGAGGAGCTTGTATATTTGAGTGCGGTTGCAAACGATTTGTGCGCACAGTGTGTATTGCTTGAGGCTTCATGGGCAGGAGTTGAGAATGTTTCTTCGGAGAAGCAGGCAATTCTTGAGGAGGCTGAGCTTGAGCCGTCGATGAACTATGGTGACAATATGAAGAGCGCAGGCAATGCAGGCAGCCTTTATAAGACCAAGCAGTCTGCGGTCGAGGATATTGTTCAGGGCTGTATCGATATTGCCGATGAGGTTGCAAATACAAAGATCGGACGTCCTGTATTGGGAGCTACCGAGGAGGATAAGAACTACATTGAGTCTCCATATAGCTTGAACTCAATTGTTGATTTCGTAGGCAACATTATCAGTATCGAGAATGCTTATTGCGGAAGCAAGAGTGGCGATGCCTCAATCAGCGATTTCATTGCAGAGGTTGATGCTGATCTGGATGCAGAGGTAAAGGCTTTGATCGCTGAGTCAAAGAGTGCTATTGAGGCAATACCTGAGCCATTCGCAAAATCAGCTTCAACACAGGTTGCTGCAGATGCACAGGAGAAGGTAAACGAGTTGCGAGATATTCTTGAGGAGGTAATGGAGGCTGTAGTAGCGAATTACTAATACATGTAATATGCTTTGACTTAAGCTAAAAACAAAAAACAAAATTGATATGAAGTGTTATAGATTATTGGGAACTCTATTTTTGGGAGTTGCGGTTTTCGCTTGTAGCGATGATAACGACCTGAATGATGGAGTAAATAATAAGCCTGGAGAGCCCGAGGCTGAGTTACCTGAGTGGTACTACGCAGGAGGTGAGTTGGGTACAGCATATTTGGCAACATATAATGCTTTTGAGCAGCCGACAGTTGCAGTTGAGCAGAGTGGAATGTATCAGGCGTTTAAAAATGGAGAGGCTCTTTTTGAGAAACCATTTATGACCAATAATGATGGTGTTCGTAAAGGATTAGGCCCTGTTTATATCCGTACCTCATGTCTCCACTGTCATCCGGGTTATGGTCACGGAAAGAGAGTAGAGACTCCGACATTCGAGACCGAGCAGGTTGGTAATGGTTGTCTGTTGGTGGTTTATAATCCTGAGACAGAAGGCTATGTGAGCTGGCTTTCGGGAATGCCTCAGAGCCATGCTGTTGCTCCATTTAAGAATCCGCTTGATGAGAGTCAGATTACCATTGAGTGGTTGACATACCAGGATGAGTGGGGAAATCAGTTTGAGGATGGTGAGACCTATGAACTTATCTATCCGGAGGTGAATATGCCTCGCGAGGCTATCTACGTTTATAACCAGGGTTATGATATTCCTGAGGGATCATACGCTGTAAAGCTTGAGTCAACAATCGGAATCTATGGGACAGGTCTTTTGGATGCTATTCCTGATGATTCATTGAAGGCAGAGTATGCTAAACAGGAGCGTGATAACTTTATGAAGAATGGTTTGAACAAGGCATTCTTCGAAAATGGTGAGTGGGTAAGCCAATACTCTAATGGTTTGCAGGGAGATGGAACAAAGTATCCTCGTCGATATACATACGCATTGAGCCGTGGACCATTGCAGGATGCAGCTGGAGCTAACGCTATATGGAATATCACCAATGTTACCCGTAGCGATCGTCGTTATCACTATCTTGATGGAGCAGGTTCGTATGCAGAGTACTCATCAAAAGATCCAGAGGTTCAGGCCGGATTCGAGGAGTATATTGCAAAGGTTGATCCAAACAAAGAGTATCCAGAGTGGTGGGAAGGAACAATGGAGGAGAGAATCTATGCTTACCTTACATCAAAGAATCTTCCAATTGAGATGAGCGATGATGAGTACACAGATTTGATGGTATGGCACCGCGGATTGGCAGTTCCTGCTGTTCGTGATATTGAGAATCCCGAAATTGCGAAGGGTAAGGAGTTGTTTGAGCAGATTGGTTGTGCATATTGCCACCGTCCATCATGGACAACTGGAGCAGATGAGATTCGTGATCCCGCGAAGTTCTTCGAGGGCAACGAGTTGCCTCGCCACCCATATCAGAAAATCTGGCCTTATACCGATATGGTACAGCATAAGTTGATGATGAAGAATGATATCCGTGGAGGTTGGTGTAGAACAACTCCTTTGTGGGGTAGAGGTTTGCACCAGAAGTGTACCGGAGCAACAACTTCAGACCGTTTGCACGATTGTCGTGCCAGAAACGTAATCGAGGCTATCATGTGGCATGGATCCCCAGATAGTGATGCTCGCTGGACAGTAGAGCAGTTCCGTCAGTTGTCTAAGGATGAGCGTGATGCAATTGTAGCATTTATCGATGCAATCTAAATGGATACTGACATAGAAGTAAACTTGTTTCTATTTTCACTATATTTGTAAGGGAGTGGGGTATTTTTTGGATATCTCGCCCCCTTTTTTTACTTTTGAAACACTAATAGCGTATGAAAAATAGAGTGTTAAGAGATATAGCTTTCGGCTTGTGCGGAGTTATTGTAGTGGTTCTGATATGTGCAACCATAATGGAGAAGATCTATGGTACTACGTTTGTTACCATGCATATATACTCCTCTCCATGGATGGTATGTTTGTGGGCTTTGACTGCAATAATGGCTCTGCTCTACCTGATAAAATCAAGGATTCATAAGCGTTTGATTACCTTTATGCTTCATTGCTCCTTTCTGGTGATTCTTGCTGGAGCTTTTGTAACACATTTGTGCGGAGTACAGGGGAGACTACATATACGTGAAGAGGAAGGAGCTGTTAATCATTTCGTTATGAATGATGGGCTGGCGGCTGATTTTCCATTTGAAGTGGAATTGGTTGATTTTGAGTTGATTAATTATAAGGGTAGCCTCGCCCCAATGGACTATCGCTCCGTTATAAAGATTATAGATGGAGGTGAAGTTATTGAGGGTGAGATCTCTATGAACAATATTTTCAGCTATCGAGGTTACCGCTTCTATCAGTCAAGTTACGATAGAGATGGTAAGGGCTCGCTATTGGCAATATCATTTGATCCATATGGGATTGCAATAACCTATTGTGGTTATATTTTGCTTCTCCTTTCCATAATTCTCTTCTTTTTTCAACGCGGAAGCAGCTACAGAGCACTCTTTTCGAATCCTTTGTTGAAGCGGGGATTAGTGGCTGCAGTGTTGCTGATGTGTGGAGCAGGAAATATTCATGCCGAGGAGTTACCAAGAGCCTTGCCAAAGCATGTGGCAGAGCGTTTTGGAGAGTTGTACGTTTATCACAATGACAGAATTTGTCCATTAGAGACACTGGCGATTGAATTTACCTCAAAAATTTATGGCAAGCCCTTATATAAAGGTCTGAGTGCAGAGCAGGTACTGACCGGCTGGTTTTTCTATTACGATTCGTGGAAACATGAGCCGATGATAAAGATAAAGGGTGGCGAGGTTGCATCTCTGCTGGGTATAGATGGAAAATTTGCCCGTCTTACCGATTTCACAGATGTGCGTGGATATAAACTTGAGAAGGCAATGGAATTGAATGATTTGCAGTTGCTTCAGAATATCAATGGTGCCAATGAGAAGTTTAATCTTATCAGTATGTTGAGCGTAGGCAGTTTGTGGAAATTGTACCCATATCAGGATAGTATCAGTGACAAGGTTACATGGTTCTCTTTGGCCGACAAACTTCCATCTACGATGCCTGACGACCAGTGGATATTTGTAAAGAGCAGCATGAACTATGTTGCCGAGAAGATTGCTCAGAGAGATTATGAGCAGATTCTGTACCTCCTCGATAAGATTAAAGCATATCAGCAGAAGTATGGTGGCGATGGAATGCCTTCCGAGAGTAAATACGGAGCTGAGATATTGTATAACGATACAAATATTACCCGTCCGCTATTTATCTTCTGCTTGACCGTCGGGCTATTAAGTTTTGTACTCTGTTGCAGAGCTGTTGTTCGTGGCAGAAAGATGGGGAGAACCGAGAGTGTGATATATACGGTGATAGTAGCAATGCTCTTTATCTATCTTACTTTCCATATTTCCCTCCGGGGGTATGTTAGCGGACATTTGCCATTATCGAATGGGTATGAAACTATGTTGTTTATGGCTTGGTGCAGTGCTCTATTCACACTTGTGATACGTAAAAAATTCTATCTGGCCATCCCATTTGGAATGTTTCTATGTGGATTGACAATATTGGTGGCTACCCTTGGACAATCAAATCCGCGTATAACCCAGTTGATGCCGGTATTGCACTCTCCGTGGCTAAGCATCCATGTAGTAACAATTATGGTTGCATATTCATAACTCGCCTTCGTAATGATGAATGGAGTAACTGCATTCGTTGTCAGGTATTCCGGGACCAAAAGAGAGGGGGTTGTTGAGTATCTCCAGTTGGTAAGCAGAGTAATGCTCTATCCTGCAATATTCCTGTTGGCGATAGGAATATTTATAGGTGCGGTTTGGGCGAATGTATCGTGGGGACGCTATTGGGGATGGGATCCCAAAGAGGTATGGGCATTGATTACCATGCTTGTGTATGCAGCTGCTTTGCACCCTGTATCGTTGCCCTGGTTGCGCAAGCCCATGGTATTTCATCTGTTCTGTATAGTAGCGTTCTTAACTGTTTTGATTACCTATTTTGGAGTCAATTTCTTCCTTGGCGGAATGCATAGTTATGCATAGAGAGAAAAAGGTTAAAAATTTTTCAAAAAAAATCAAAATCTTGTATCAAACGAGAAAACTTTTACGTAACTTTGAGAAGAGTTTAAGAACACATGTTTCACTAAGAAGCAGTTTGAAATTTTAAACTGCTTCCAAAATACCAGACAATATGAAAAAGTATCGTTGTAAAGTATGTGGATATATCCACGAGGGTGAATTACCTGCAGATTTTGTATGTCCAAAGTGCAAAAAGCCGGCATCTTATTTTGAGGAGATTGTTGAGACAGCAGAGACAAAGAATATCTATGCAGGAACAAAGACCGGTAAAAATCTTCTTGAGGCCTTTGCCGGTGAGAGTCAGGCACGAAATAAGTATACATATTTTGCTGAGGTGGCACAGCGTGAGGGATATGAGCAGTTGGCTGCAATATTCCTGCAGACTGCACGTAATGAGCAGGAGCATGCAAGATTATGGTGCAATGAACTGGGTATGATTGGAGGTACAGCCGAGAATCTGCTACATGCTGCCGAGGGGGAGAATTATGAGTGGACAGATATGTATGACCGCTTTGCCAAAGATGCTGAGGAGGAGGGCTTTACAGAACTGGCTGCCCGATTCCGTGCTGTTGCTGCCGTCGAGAAACATCATGAGGAGAGATACAGAAAACTGCTTAACAATGTTGAGATGAAGCAGGTATTTGCCAAGAGCGAGCAGGTTATGTGGGAGTGTCGTATCTGCGGACACATTGTTGTAGGAAAGAAGGCTCCGGATGTTTGTCCTGTATGTAACTACTCGCAGAGTTATTTCGAGGTTAGAAAGGAGAATTATTAACAATTTAAATGTTTGGTGTGATGTTAAGTCAGAAATTACATGATGCAATTAATGAGCAGATCAATGCTGAGTTGTGGTCTGCTTATCTATATCTGGCGATGTCTATGGATGCCGAGAGTAAAGGTTATAAGGGTGTTGCCAATTGGTTCTATGTTCAGTTTCAAGAGGAGCAGGATCATGCAAGAATCTTTATGAACTACTTGAACTCAAGAGATATGAAGGTTGTTTTGAAACCAATTGCCGAGGTGCCTGCAATATGGGATTCTGTGTTGGCAATGTACAAGCAGACTCTTGAACATGAGCAGAAGGTTACATCGTTGATTAACAATTTGGCTGCAATAGCTAATGAGGATCGTGATTTTGCCTCTATCAACCGCCTTGTATGGTTTATAGATGAGCAGGTAGAAGAGGAGGAGAGTGCAAGAGAGATGATTACTGCTGTCGAGGCAGTTGAGGATAATAAGTATGGAATGTATATGCTTGACAAAGAGTTAGCTGCAAGAACATATACAACCCCATCACCATTGGCAACAACTGCAGAGTAAAAGCGTTATGAAGACTATCTACTCGGTTCAAAGTTACAGAGCATCTATAATTCGTGATGCGATATTTCTGATATTGGGATTGGTATTGGCAATATACCAAAGCGCCATAATTGAGAATTGTGTACGTTTTGTCGGAGCTGCTGTAGTTTTGGTGTCCGGAATCAGTGCATATAAGCTGATCAGGATGAAGGTTGATAAATCGCAATCCGTCATTTGGGTGGGCGTTGTTGCTGCTCTTCTGTTTGGATTGTTTATCTTCTTTGTCCCTCATGTCTTTACCGGATTCCTGGCGGTGTTGTTTGGTCTGCTGCTTTTATGGGGCGGAGTATTACAACTTATTACGTTGATTAAGGCTCTGAAGTGGACCTCGTTCAATTTTGTCAGTTTCTTCTTCCCGTTACTGAATATAGCAATCGGAGTAGCGATGGTATTTGCAACTGAGAGTTTCCTAAACAGCTCTATGTGGCTTGTTGGATTGGCTATGATTTTCTATGCCATTACCGATTTTGTAACTCAGTACTCAATGTACAGAAAGTACGGAGAGATGGAGATTAAGGAGGGCAGTGAGAAAGCTGATCAAAATGGAGATGAGGTTGTTGAGGCTGAGATTGTAGAGGATGCACCGGTTGATAGTAACAAAGAGTAAGGGAGATCCCTTAAAGGTTGCTTGTTGCAACTGGAATAGTGAATACCCATACGTGCCTGAGGTGGAATTTACCTTGTGGCACGATGGGGCTTTTTTATATATTGAATTTAGTGTGGCAGAGCGTTATACATTGGGAGCTGTCGATTGTGATAATGGCCCCTGTTGGACTGATTCCTGTGTAGAGCTTTTTATTGCTCCTGATGATAGCGGATACTACTACAATTTTGAGTTTACCTGTACCGGAAAACTGTTGTTGGGGTACAGACCGGGACGTGAGGGTGCCGAGATTGCTCCGCTATCGGTTATTGAGAGCGTCAAGCGTATGCCCTCGCTCGGAACAAAAAGAATAGGACTGACTGAAAATTGTAACTGGGACTTGCGGGTAGCGATTCCTGTTACGGCTCTCTTCAAACACAATCTGAAAAGTTGGAGCGGTTTGTGTGCGAAGGGTAATATTTACAAATGTGGCAACAATCTGCCTGAGCGTCATTTTCTCAGTTACGCTCCAATTGATACTCCAAAACCGGATTTTCACAGACCGGAGTACTTTATTCCAATTGATTTTGATTAGCGAGGCCTCGCCTATTCAATTATTTCGGGAATACGCGGAACATCTGGCAGCAGCACCTGGCTTACGTCGTAGCGTTTGATATCCAGCTCTTCTGGGTTGTTGTGACAAGTGATGATACTGCCATCGTATGCCTTGCCACGAATTGCCTTTAATGCCTCAACAATAACCTTTGCCGCACCGGCTGTTACTATATGAATGTGGTCGGCAGTAATATATTTGCGCGATGAAGAGAGAATTGTTGTACCAATTGCCTGAATGTCGCACACCGAGCATTTGCCATATATTCTGGCATCTATATTGCCGTTTAATCTGAGTTTGAGAGTCGATACATTCAATTCTGAATGTATTTTACTATCCCCTGTTCCAACTATATAGCACTCACGATTTGTGATAGGGGCTTCAAAACGGGCTCCGTTGCTTATGAAGAGGGCAGTAATGTTGAGTGTTGAGTCGGTAATTACAGTTGAAGTGCCTGACATATAATACTCTGTTACATCTCTTCTGAATGGCAATATTACCTCACAATAGCGGTTGAGCGGTTGGGAAATTCTGGTGTCACTTTGATAGTTCCCAATTTCAATCCTTAGTTCGTCATCAATATAGGTGATATTTACTGCATTAAAGCTCTTTTTGTCGGCCCGGATTGTCAGTGAATCGCACTCATCTGAGAATCTGATATTGACATAGTCAGTCACTCTGATTTTTGTATAGTTCCCCAGAATAGGAACTCTCTTTTGCATTATATCTTTGCAGTGTCCTGTATTTATGCCGGTGAACAAGGTGCAAATAAGCACTGCCATTACGTGGAGGATGAGTGTTCTGTTCATATCGGGAAGTTTTATTGTTAGTGTATGCAAATTTATAAAAAATATCTAAGAATCTGTTTAAATTTTATTGTTTATGTATTTCTTACATTACTTACAATTGTTTCGGTTTCTTTGAGAATCTTTTTGGTTTATATTTCACTTCCCATCTTGGCAATATGCTATATTGCCTTCGCTACGAAGTGAAATCTA
>JAGBFU010000038.1 GCA_017936285.1 Marinifilaceae bacterium
CTTTGCACCGCAAAACACGAAAGATTGTTCTTTAATTTTTGCATGGGCAGATACCAGAGTGGACAAATGGGGCTGACTGTAACTCAGCTGGCTACGCCTTCGGTGGTTCGAATCCATCTCTGCCCACAAGCTTCAAAGAAGCAAACGCGGAATTCTCGTGCAAGTGAGAGCATAAGCAAGTTTACTTGATTATGCCGAGCGCAGCCGAGAATGCCAAACTTGCGAAGCAAACGCGGAAATAGCTCAGCTGATAGAGCACTAGCCTTCCAAGCTGGGGGTCGCGGGTTTGAATCCCGTTTTCCGCTCACTGAAACAACCTCGACGAAAGTCGGGGTTGTTTTTTTTTGTATAGAGTGTTGAAAGTTTACTTTCATAAGGTCTATACAAAAAAACAACTCGGTTGCGCAGCAACAGGTTGTTTCTGTGAAAGCATCCCCCCCGAAGGGATGGGCGAACAAAGTGAGCCAATCCCGAACTGAAATGAGCCTCTTTTTTTTGTAGCATAAAACCTTTGGTTATCTTCCTATTTCATCTTGTATAACTCTTTGAGAGCGGAAAACATTTCATTCACTACCAACCCCCAAACCCCCTTCGCTACATTCACTACGTTCATTGCGCTAATAAGGGGGCTTAGCAAATTGCAAACAATTTATTAATTCCTAATTCCTAATTCCTAATCATCTAAGTAGCAACAGGTTGTTTCTGTGAAAGCGACGCCGCGCAGCGAAAGGATGGGCGAACAAAGTGAGCCAATCCCTAACTGAAATGAGCCTCTTTTTTTTGTAGCATAAAACCTTTGCTTATCTCTCTTAGTAAACTAATCGAACTCTTTGAGAGCGGAAAACATTTCATTCACTACCAACCCCCAAAGCAAATCTGCGCAAATCTTATCTACACCTTTATCGGCTATCTGTCAAGCTATGTTTTCTTTACTTGCTATCTCGTGGATTTGCTTTAATTTGTTGTTTACCAACCCCCTAAATCCCCCTTCGTTTGGCTCACAAGTTCGCCTACACTAATAAGGGGGACTTGAAAACGGAATTTATTTAACTCCTAACTCCTAACTGTTCACTCCTAACTCATCTGCACAAATCTTATCTACACCTTTATCGGATATCTGTCAAGCTACGTTTTCTTTACTTGCTATCTCGTGGATTTGCTTTAATTTGTTGTCTACCAACCCCCTAAATCCCCCTTCGTTTGGCTCACAAGTTCGCCTACACTAATAAGGGGGACTTAAAAGCGGTATTTATTTAACTCCTAACTCCTAACTGTTCACTCCTAACTTATTCCTCATTCCTAATTCCTAATTAATTAAACCTTCCCCAAAATCTCACTCGGCTGAGCAACAAGAGATGAGGCACCGTTTTGCAACAACTCATCGGCAGTACGGAATCCCCACAATACACCAACAGAATCAACCCCCGCCGCAACTGCAGTCTGCATATCTACACCGGAATCTCCAACATATAGGGTCTGCTCTTTTGTAACCCCTGCCAACTGAATAATATCAAAAATGATTTGAGGATTAGGTTTTACCGGAACACCCTCACGTTGTCCAAACACAGCAACAAAGTTAATATCCGGAAAAAAGCGTTTTACCAAACTCTCTGTTCCTATTTGGAATTTATTCGATGCCACTGCCAGCATCACTTCTCTACTCTGTAACTCTTTCAACAACTCAACAATTCCGGGATAAGGCGCTGTCAAATCCTCACAATGGCGCATATAGTATTGACGGAAATACCCCAAGAGCTCATCAATATGCTCCGGCGTGCGTGCCTCCACCGGCAAAGCTCGCTCTACCAACTTGCGAATTCCATCGCCAACAAAATAGCGATATTCACAAACCTCATGCTCGGGATGACCATACACCCTAAGGGCAAAATTCACTGCCGTTGCCAAATCTGCAATTGTATCAAGCAGAGTTCCATCAAGATCAAAAATCACCAACCGCTTCTCCATCATCATAAAAACTAAACCTCACAAAAATAATCGGGATTGACTCCACTGGAAGCCAACCCCGATTATTCTACCTATAACTCTATTAATAGTTCTCAGCCTTGATCTGGAAATATGCCTGCTCATGCTTACATACTGGGCACTCCATAGGAGCGCTCTTTCCAATCACGATATGACCGCAATTTGAACACTGCCATACGCAATCTCCGCTCTTTGTAAATACCATATTACCCTGAACATTAGCCAATAACTTGCGATAACGATCCTCGTGCTCCTTCTCAATCTCAGCAACCTGCTCAAAAAGTTTTGCAATATCGTGGAATCCCTCGCTATGAGCAATCTTTGCAAACTCAGGATACATGTTTGTCCACTCAAAATTCTCGCCATTAGCCGCATCTGCCAAGTTCTGAGCTGTATTACCAATACCGCCATTCAATAGCTTAAACCAGATTTTTGCATGCTCCTTCTCATTATCAGCTGTCTCCTGGAAAAGAGCCGCAATCTGAACATAACCATCTTTCTTCGCTCTTGAAGCGTAATATGTGTACTTATTTCTTGCCTGTGACTCTCCTGCAAAAGCCTCCATCAAACACTGCTCTGTTTTTGATCCTTTTAGTTCCATAGTAGTAAATATTGTTTTAGTTAATTTTTTTCTGCTCAAAGTTAAATATTTTACGTATTACTTGCAATTTTTCAAAAAAAAATATAAACTTGCAGAAAGATTATATAATGACTCAACTAATTATTACAATACTTACATTTTTGTTTGTAGCGTGTAGCTCTCTCCAAGGCCCCAACACAGAGCACCTTATAGGGCAAACTGTTATACTACCAAATGAAATTTATCATACTCATACTTTTAAAAACAACACCATTATACATTATTTAGACTCATCAATATGTATTCCATGTAACTTCGACCTAATAAATATATGGAATAGGTATACTAATGAATTAGACTCATTAAATGTGGATCTCATTATTTTATGCAACATCAAATATGACACAACATTACTTGAAATAGCTAGAAAAAATCGGATTAGTTGTCCCATATATTTCACTTCAGGAGATAGCTATAAGACCAACAATAAGCTACCTGACAGTTATGAATACCAAACGATAATGATTGACTCTTCTATGCAAATAGAATGGGTAGGATTGCCTGTAATAAATAAATTAACTTGGAATAAATTTATTAAACATAAAAAGCAAACAAAACATGAAAAAAACATTTAAAATTCTAGCAGCATCTGTTTTCTGTTTTTTATCAATGGTATTAATTAATAATACCATAAACAGTAAACATAAGGAGATTTTCAAGACATCTTCATTTGAAGTATTGACAACAAACGAGAGTGAACAACCCACAGTGATTACGACATGCTACAAAGATTACCAACTTGAAGAAACCGGCTACAATGGTTTAAGTATTACAAAATGCCACGAAAGCACCACCTCAAGTTTTATTTATATGTGTCAAACAAGAAGTAATGTCAGAATAATTGTAGATAACAGTTCATTTAATTGTAAATTAACTCCATAATATGGTTAGAATTATTATAGTTTTAATTTGTATTATATGCAACCTTTCATGTTCTTCAAATCATGCCCCAACATTTTATGGAACAGAACAGTCTGTTGCTTCAAAAGAGGGTATAAAGATTCTATGGACTAAAGAGGATATTCCCGACCACGAATTAGCAGGATGGATTATGGCAGGCAAAGATTCCTTGATAGCGTCTGCGAGTGGCAAAAATACAGATTATTATATACGAATTTATAATACAAATTCCAAACAAAGCATCTCTGTACTTCCCATTGGACGTGGCCCAGGAGAGGTTTATACTGTATCAAGAACAGGAGCACGACACAATAACTCTATTGGTTTAACATTAAATGAAAACAGAGATACAATCTACTTTTTTGATATAAACAATTCATATGAACATGGAGAATTTATATACACAAGTAAACATTTACTAAATCTTTCTAATGAATCGTGGATTAGAAAGGCAAATCTTTTAAGTTTGCATGATAGCACTTATAATATACCGGGAATTATATTCCGAGAGGGTGAGGCATTATATACAATGGACAAAGGTGTTAGTCCACATACATTTTATCTCTATTACAATAACGACTCATTGTGCGAAATCCCTTTATATTCAAAAGCTCCTGCAATGAATATATCGTACGGTGAGCGGTATCAAGACATATCAAAATACAATTTTGAATGTTTGCTCTATTCATTCCCTTTTGGTATTGTAAAACCGGATGGAAACAAAATGGCTATATCATATCAATTCTCTCCAAGACTTTCTATATTTGACGTAAACTCAAAAGAATATAAACACTTCATCATGAGCGAGGAAACGGATATGGATTGTATTGCAAAAGGGGGACTCGGCAGTAAAAATGCCAAATACTACTCAACTTCCATGGAAGTTAGTGATGATTATATATTTCTTTTATGGAATGGTGAAAAAATCCATAATAAAAATAATACACCTAATATCGGTTTATATAATGAAGTTAGAATATTTAGTTGGCATGGTGAGTATATTAATCGATTAATTTTACCTGAACCAATTGCCCACGCAACATTAGATAATCAAGAGAATCGCCTTCTATGCAAAAACAGAATGGAGGAGTTATTCTCCATTGATATATCAAAATACATAAGCAAGGAATAAAAAATAATAGTGGCTATCCTATATTTTCCGCAAATAACCGCAACCTGGGATAGCCCTATTTTAAATACTCCGCAACCATACCCAAATATTTTGGCATAGATGTGCATTTCTTAAGTTTTTTTAAGATTCTCTCATCTCCATTCGGATTTCTTAAATACTCCCACAAACTCTGCATTCGCTTTAAAATTTGATGCTCACCCTGCAAAACTCCGGAGTATCTCTCCAAAAGCTCACCATGAAATTTAACAACTCTCTGCTTAAAATCGGCACTTTGCACCTCATCTCCAAATAAATAGTTTTCGGCAAGCATAGGATTCTCCAAGAGGCCTCGTCCAATCATAATACCCTTTAGATTCGGAAAGTCAGAAACAATACGAGCAATATCGGCAACACTTTTTAAATCGCCGTTATAAATCAAAGGGAGAGTGCTACACTCATATATTTTTGCAAATTCATCAATATGAACCTCACCTTTATATTGTTGTTTTGCTGTGCGAGGATGCACAGTTAAATGTCTCAAAGGTAATGTATTCAAATAGGGAATCAACTCAAACAAGTTACTGCACGACTCATATCCCAAACGAACTTTTAACGAGAACTCTAATCCAGAAAACTCCTTAATGCAATCCAACACCTCTTTAACCTTTTCAGGTTTTGCAAGAATTCCTGCTCCTTTGCCTGCACCGGTAATCATTGGAAATGGACACCCCATATTTATATCAATGTGTCGATATCCATACTCGGCAACTCTCTCAACCAACAAACGAAGCTCCTGAGCATTGCCTGCCATTATTTGTGGAACCAGATTCTGTTCATTAACTCCATTCTCTAACTCTCGCAAATCTTTGTTACGAATTGCGCCTCGCTCCACCCTAATAAAGGGGGTATAAAAAGAGTCAAGCCCCCCGAAAAATTTTCGGAAGGCCTCTCTGTAAATTGTATCCGTATGTCCCTGAATAGGGGCAAAATGAATCTCCATTATTTTGAGTAATAGATTGATGGTAAATCACGTAGGTTGTACTCCGATGCCATAACCTCGCCATACGCTCCTGCCGAGTGAAGAATTACCATATCTCCACGTTTTGTCTTTTTCAACTCAACATCCTTTCCAAAGCAGTCCGATGACTCACATATCGGTCCAACCACATCGTAGAGTTCTGTTTCATTGCTCTCAGAGGTGATATTCTCAATATTGTGATATGCCTGATATAGGGCAGGACGTATCAAATCGCTCATTCCTGCATCAAGGATAGCAAATTTCTTTTTACCCTCTTTTACATATAAAACTCGGGCAATCAAGTCTCCACAATGTGCAACAACCGAACGTCCAGGCTCAAAGTGCACCTGCTGTCCCGGGCGAGGACGCAGATATTTCGCAATTGTGTCAAAATAGCCCTCAAAGTTTGCAACCGGCTCAGAGTATGGTGAGTTGTAATCAATTCCCAGACCACCACCAAGATTTACATTGGGGAGCACAATACCACGAGCCTCCAGGCTATCCTGAATTTCGTTTACACGCTCGGCCAACGCCTTAAAGACGTTCAAATCGGTTATCTGCGATCCTATATGAAAATGGAGACCTATCACCTCTATATTCGGGAAGGTCATTGCCTGATCAATAACTCTATCCAAATCGGTCAAATATATTCCAAACTTATTCTCCTCAAGTCCTGTCGTAATGTAGGCATGAGTGTGAGCATCCACATTTGGATTGACACGAATAGCGATCTTTGCCTTTTTACCCAGATTGCCTGCAATCTCGTTGATAACCTCTATCTCGGGCAAAGACTCGCAATTGAAACAGAATATATCATTACGGAGTGCAGCCTCAATCTCTCTGTCCGATTTACCTACTCCCGCATAGACAATCCCGCTTGCCGGAAAACCACACTGCAATGCACGCAAAACCTCGTTGCCACTCACACAATCTGCGCCTAAACCATAACTGCTAATCAAGCCCAATATTCTGGGATTGGCATTGGCCTTTACCGCATAGTGTACATGAAAATTCGGATATTTGCTTGCACTCTTCACTATGGTATTGAGTGTCTTCTCCAACAACTCAATATCGTAGTAGTAGCAAGGGGTCCTGAAGGCCTTAAATCTATCGATATATTTCATTACTGAACATTTAACAGATTGTTATTCAACAAGGTTAACGCTTGAATCTTCTCACTGCTCTTCACCAAGAATGAGATATTGTGATCAATTCCTCCGTACGAAATCATTCTGATTGGTATTCCTACCATTGCATTCATAACCTTTGCAATGTTTGCCGACTGATTTGAGGTAAAATCGCCTACCAAACAGATAATTGTCATATCCTGGTCAACCTCCATTGTTCCATATTTACGAAGTTCCTCGGTAATCTGTTCCAGATGGGTGGTATCGTCGATTGTCAAAGAGACCGAAACCTCACTGGTTGCAATCATATCGATCGGAGTTTTCCACTTCTCGAATATCTCGAACACCTTACGTAGGAATCCGTATGCCAACAACATATTGGTCGATACAATTCTGATTGCAGTAATTCCATCCTTTGCTGCAACAGCCTTGACACTCTGAACAGGAGAGTCGTGAGTTATAAGTGTTCCCTCATCATTAGGATTCATTGTATTCTTCAAACGGACAGGGATATTTGCCATTTTAGCCGGAGAAACTGTTGAGGGGTGCAAAATCTTTGCTCCGAAATATGCCAGCTCAGCAGCCTCGTCAAACGACAATTTCCGTATTGCCTTTGTATGCTCAACTATTCTCGGATCATTGTTATGGAATCCATCAATATCAGTCCATATTTGTATCTCATCTGCCTTAATTGCCTGACCTATAAGTGCCGCAGAGTAATCACTACCTCCACGTTTCAAGTTATCAACGTCTCCATTATTATTACGGCAAATAAAGCCCTGAGTTATAATCAAATCCTCTGCCTTGCGTAGCTCTATTTCACGTGCAAGATTGTGGCGAATGTAGAAGTAATCCGGCTCACCATCCTTATCTACTCTCATAAAGTCAAGAGCAGGTATCAGAGTGTTTGGAACTCCAATCTCCAAAAGGTGGTAGTGCATAAAGTGGGTTGACATCAACTCTCCCTGAGCCAATACAATCTTCTCCTGCAATGTATAGAATGGCTCATTTACCATTGAACGCAATAGTGCCATTACACCTAACACATACTCAGAAGCTTTTATTCTATACTCATCAGTTGCAAAAAGATCCGCAATCACTCCTGCATATTTAGCATCTAACTCCTCGATAACCGCCAATGCCTCATCACGTTTACCCTTATACAGTGAGTCGGAAATCTTTACCAATGTATTTGTGGTTCCCGACATTGCCGACAACACAACAACCTTAGGCTCACTATCTTTAATAAGCTCCCCCACATTGCAAATGCGACTTGCACTTCCAACCGAGGTGCCTCCAAATTTCATTACCTTCATTTCAATAAATTTTAAAAGTGCGGCGCAAAGGTCGCACTTTATGTGATATAAAACAAGTAGTTGTTAAATTTTAAACAATTTGACTGATTTTCCTTTAGTTTCTAAAAATTGCAGCACACCAATCATTCTCTACCATGTGCGAACCGTATTTTAATCCTAAACGCTCTGCTTCGGCTGTCAACATTGGTAACTCATGCTCATAGAAACCACTAATTATCATTGTTCCGGCTGATGCAAGGTGAGTTACATAGTACTGCATATCACGAAGCAGAATATTTCTGTTGATATTTGCCAATATCAAATCAAACTCGCCCTCTTTTTCAAGAAGAGCGGCATCGCCTATCTTTACTGAGATATTTTCAACTCCGTTTTTACGCATATTCTCACCGGCATTCTCGAATGCCCACTCGTCGATATCAATTCCGACAATATGGTCGGCACCTCGCTTGCTTGCAAGAAGCGACAGGATTCCGGTTCCACATCCCATATCAAGCACCTGCTTTCCTCCAAGATTGCCAAGTGACAATATGGAACGCAACATCAGTACCGTTGTAGCATGATGACCGGTTCCGAAACTCATTTTTGGTTCAATCACTATATCATAAGCAACATTCGGATCAGCCTCGTGGAATCCTGCACGAATCATTATATCGTTATCTACCTTTATAGGGGTAAAGTGAGCCTCCCACTCTGCATTCCAGTCTTTGTCCGGCACATCACCAACTCGCTCAGTTATCTTGAAGTTCTGACGGAAGAAGGTTACAATCTGATCCTCATCCACCAAACCATCTCTATAATCTTTTGCAGGAATATAGGCAAAAAGCTCCTTATCGCTCTGGGTAAAACCATCAAAGCCCACATCTCCCAACGATGCCGCAATTGCATCGGCAACATCCTCTGAAAAAGGTTCTATTGTCAGAACCACCTCTTTGTACTCCATATCAACGTATATCCATTCTTATCATCCAACCTTTGGGGTAGTTATTGTTCAAGCGGTTACCAATCTTTTTACCCCAGCCTAAACCAACTCCGGCATACGATATCAACACCCACGCTCCATTGGGAGCTGCAACATCAATGTCTTCGCGTTTCAAAAATCTTAGCGCCTCTTTTCTGTCTGCTTCATATACAGTTACTGCTTCCTTATCCAAACCGGCAAAGAGAGCCAGCGGGTGTAATAACTTAACCTTTTCTCCTATCATCTGTGCCACCTCGCACCCCTTGTAGATTACCCGTACTCTTTGCTCGACAGCTGCAATAAAACGCTCCTGCTCCTTAGGAATAATTCCAAATCCCTCCTCATTCTCATAGACTGCGTAAGCATCTACATTTCTTATGAGCGAGGCCACCTGTTTGGGAAGTTTCACACTCTTGGGTGTATTACGTCTATCCTTGCGCTCCTTTAACCACTTGTCAGAACAGGTATCGTGTTCATCCTTTCTGACAACTCCGATAAAAAAGCCCTCACCCATAACCTTATGTGGCATAAAGTGGTATCCATACTTCACATCGGACGATACTATCTGCGAGAATCTGTGACGAATCTCTACAGGATGTGCTCCAAATTCATGCTGCATAAAGTTCAGCATCTCGCCATTCTCGCCGGGGTTAAATGTACAAGTACTATAAATCAGGTATCCTCCGGGTTTCAGTGCCGGCCATATATCTCGCAAAATGCGCTGTTGACGCTCCTCGCAAATTCTCAAATTTGTCTCGCTCCACTCCTCAATTGCGCGGTCATCTTTTCGGAACATACCCTCACCCGAACATGGGGCATCGACCAATATCACATCAAAAGCACCCTCCATCCCTGTGAAACATGAGGGATCGGAGTTGGTAACTACCACATTACCGGTTCCCCATTTTATGATATTCTCTTTAAGAATTGAGGCCCTTGATTTTATCACCTCGTTTGCCACCAAAACACTTCCATGTGGTAACTCCGAGGCAACCAGGGTACTCTTACCCCCCGGAGCTGCACACAAATCCAGAACCCTGACCGGCTCGTGAGGAGATACCAGTTTGCCTAATATGTAGTAGAGAAACATACTCGATGCCTCCTGCACATAGTAAGCACCACCATGCAACAGCGGATCAAGTGTAAATATTGGACGTTCATCAAAGTAGTAACCATCATCACACCATAAAACATGACGCAGGTTATCCTGAACTGCCCATCCTTGCGGAATTTTGTAGGGATTTACCCTTACACTTACGCATGGATCGCCATCTATTGCATTCTGAAAGCAAGCATACTCATCCTCGCCCAAAAAATTGCGCATTCTGTCGACAAAAGCCTTTGGAAGTTCTTTCATATTAAGCGTATACAAATCAAAACACAAAGTTACTACTTATTCCCTTTGCATTTACCCATTAATATTTATAATTTTACGTAAATTTTTAGAATCTGTTATCAGAATATGGATATAACTTACGAAAAATCCCTGAAGGAGCTACACACCTTCGCAACAGAAGAGAGTTGCAACTGCCACATTGTTTGTTACGACACTAACGACGTTCGACAGGTTGTAACTGATTATCTGCAAGATGACACTCCATACCTTGTAATCGGAGGAGGTAGCGACATCGTCTTTACCGAGCGCTTCAATGGTATCATAATATCGCCAATAATTATGGGCATTGATATTGTGAGCGAGGGCTCGGAATCCACAATCGTGCGTGCAGGTGCCGGAGTTGTATGGGATGATTTCGTAAAGTGGTGCATTGCTCACGAATTGTGGGGAGCTGAGAACATGTCGGGTATTCCCGGCCATGTCGGTGCAAGCCCGGTACAGAATGTTGGTGCATACGGAGCTGAGGCGGGTGATATAATCAAGCAGATCGAGGCTATAGAGATTGCTACCGGTAGAAGCGTAACTATCCCGGCGGAAGAGTGTCGTTTTGCATATCGTAACAGTCGATTCAAAGAGGAGTGGAAGAATCGCTTTATCATTACTCATGTTCTATTTGAGCTAAAGAGCAAGGCCTCGCCCAATTTAACATACAGCGCACTGAAACAGGCCATTAATTCCCCCGAACCTACCCTGCAGGAGATTCGCGATGCTGTAATCTCGGTGCGTGATTCAAAACTTCCCGACCCCGCACTCATACCCAATGCAGGCAGCTTTTTCAAGAATCCGATAATTGATAAGGTATATGCAGATAGACTAAAGGAGCAATATCCTGATATGCCTGTTTATGTGGTTAATGAGGAATCAACAAAGATTGCTGCCGGATGGTTAATTGAGCAGTGTGGCTGGAAGGGCAAAAGCATTGGTCCCGCAGGCGTTTATGAGAAGCAGGCCCTTGTACTTGTGAATCGCGGAGGCGCAAAGGGTGCCGATATCCAGAACCTGGCCAATGCCATTATTGACTCGGTTCGTAGCAGATTCAATATCACCCTTGAACCCGAAGTGTATATCTACTAACGGGTAGTTATTATGTTAATCCTGTTTGAAGACATTGAGTATGTAACAGGTATCTCACCATTCAGATAGTTTTCAAGATAGTCAACAAGAATATCCACATCGTGTCCAAAATCTTCACCGACGATATCTGCCTGACGAAAGATTCCTGAAGCCCCCCAATCTTTCAAAAGGTAACTATAACTTGCAACAGTGTACTCCTTTTCAAGAGATACATCCAAATAGGCTTCTCGCTGTGAATCAAATATCTGCAGATTGGTTACACGCCTTGCGCCATCGCCCACATATGCAAACAATCCATCTATCCCCATAACAGCAGGAGTGGGTATTGAACAATCTACATCAAAACGCATACCGCTTACCTGCATAAAATTCCCATCACCCTCAGGCAGTGACGACACAGCATACTCCATAGCATCAAGAAGTTCTGCTCCGGTCATCTTCGCAGTACAAGCTATGTTATTAAATGGGAAAACCGAATAGAGATCATTGAAGGTCAATTCTCCCTTTTCAATAGAGGCGCGGATTCCGCCTGCATTCACCACAGCAACATCGGAGCCTAAAACCACTCTATATGCGTCTGCACAAAAGTCACCGATTGAAGTCTGAGAGAGATAGGACAATTTAGCATCATTTGCATCAACATAAGGCAGATTCACCATACTTCTACCTATAATTCGCTCCCCTTGCTTCACGATGCTCTCCATTAGCTCCTCAACAAAAAAGTAGATTTTGTTATCTACCGGCAGAGTTCCCATCTCTGTCGAAATCAACTCTGAGCAGAATTTCCCCTCTGTCGAAAGTGTCAACTTGCCAATATTTTGAAATTTTGTTCCGGACGAGGCCAAAAGGATAGTATCGCCCACCGCATTTATCACTCCCGTATCGGGTATCACACTATGTGCATGACCATCCAGAACAACATCAATTCCATAGGTCTGCTCAATCAGATCCAATGAAGTTGGATGCTCCCCATAGACGAGGTCGCCCAAATGAGAGAGAGCAATGACATAGTCGGCACCTCTCGCTCTTGCTCGATTGACACAGGATTGTATATGAGTGAAAAAGTTTTGTAACGAAAAGTCATATTGCAACTTCCCCTCTGAATCTCTAAATGTCTGAGGCGATGTATTTGTAGCGGTTGTCGTGGTTGTAACTCCAAGATATGCAATTTTAACATCGCCATACTTAATTATGTGAAATGGCTCGAAGCAGGGTTTTTCATCCGACAGATTCCTGAAGTTTGCACAGACCACGCGGGCATCCAGCGAGTCCATCAGTTCTACCATTCGCGGCACTCCATAATCAAATTCGTGATTACCGAGCGTCACAACATCATACCCGACAAGATTCATGATATCCACGACCGCCATTCCCTGCGTTGCAGATCCGATTATATCGCCCTGAATAAAGTCTCCACACGACACTTTAGTAACATAAGGAGTTTCCAACGCAGCCATGGCTGCCACTGCAGAGAATCTTGCATAACCATCAACCGCACAATGGACATCATTGTCATAAATAATCACTATTGCTGAATCGGGCTTGTCAGAACCACATGCCCAAACCAACAATAACACAAGGGATCCTATTACCTTTTTTAATCCTCTATACAAATTCAAGATCGTTATTTATTTAACTCCCTACGTTCACCTTCCTTGATAAGGGGGACTTTATTAAGCGGTACTTATTTAACTCCTAACTCTTCGCTTTTCCTAACTCGCAAACACTGAGTGTTTCCGCAAAATCGGCGGCGGTTCGGCATAATCCAAATAAATTTGGATTCTGCACTCACCTTGCACGATTTTTCCTAATTCCTAATTCCTAATTCC
>JAGBFU010000003.1 GCA_017936285.1 Marinifilaceae bacterium
ATTTCGCATACAAATTTAAAAACTCATCTCCGCCATTACAAATTTTTACCCCCATTTTGTACAAAATAGCCCGATTATTACATGAAATAGTTACCAGTGAGGAGTTAAAGAGGAATTAGTAATTAGGAATTAGGAATTAGGAAAAATCGTGCAAGCCGAACGCAGAAGGCAAATTTGTTTGCATTATGCTGAACCGACGCTGCGGAGCGAACGCAGAGGGCAAATTTATTTGCACTATGCTGAGCCGCGAGGAGTAGAAGCACACGAAGTGTGGTTAACCGCCGCCGATTTTGCGGAAACACGAAGTGTTTGCGAATGAGTAATGAGAGGTGAGTGCAGAAGCCAAGTTTACTTGAATTATGCCGAACCGCTGCACGATTTTTCCCAATTAATAACTATCTTTGTGTTTTGAAACTAAAAGAAATTATATGGCACAACTACCATCTATACCTAAGGGAACACGTGATTACGCTCCAGAGATCATGGTTAAGCGTAACTACATATTTGACACTATCAAATCGGTATTCAAAAAGTACGGATATATGCCATTAGAGACCCCTGCTATGGAGAACCTCTCTACCCTGATGGGAAAATATGGCGAAGAGGGCGACAAACTGCTCTTTAAAATCCTAAACTCAGGCGACTACCTGAATAAGGCATCCGAGGAGTATCTCTCGGAGAAGAACTCCGTGAAATTGACTAATCAAATTTCAGAAAAGGGCTTGCGCTACGACCTGACAGTACCTTTTGCCCGTTTCGTGGTACAACACCAGAACGAGATTACACTGCCATTCAAACGCTACCAGATTCAACCGGTATGGCGTGCCGACCGTCCACAAAAGGGGCGCTATCGTGAATTCTATCAATGCGACGTGGATGTTTGCGGAAGCAATTCTCTATTGAACGAGGTTGAATTGATTCAGATGGTTGACGAGGTTTATCGTCGCCTGCAGATCAACGTCCGACTCCTTATTAATAATAGAAAGGTATTGGCCGGTATTGCAGAGGTGATTGGCGAGCCTGAAAAGTTAGTTGACATAACCGTTGCCATCGACAAGATGGACAAGATTGGCCTCGATGCTGTAAATGCCGAGCTTAAAGAGAAGGGGCTGAGCGAGGAGTCAATCTCAAAACTACAACCAATTCTTAACCTTAGCGGTAACAACGACGAGAAACTGGAGAAACTAAAGAGCGTTCTGGCCGAAAGCGAGGTTGGAATGAAGGGTATTGAGGAGTTGACCACTGTATTCGACTACCTAAAACCAATGGAACTTCCACTTGACATCAAATTGGATTTGACCCTTGCACGCGGTCTTAGCTACTATACCGGAGCGATCTTCGAAGTCAAGGCTCTTGACGTTGAGATTGGAAGTATTACCGGTGGAGGACGTTACGACGATTTGACCGGCATATTCGGACTGAAGAACGTATCAGGAGTGGGAATCTCATTTGGAGCTGACCGCATCTTCGACGTTATGAACCAGCTTGAGCTATTCCCTAAAGAGGGAAGCACAATCACCCAGATACTATTTGTAAACTTTGGCCACACCGAGGAGATGCACTGCATGAAACTTCTGCAACAACTCCGCAACAACGGTATCAACGCAGAGTTATACCCCGAGACCGGAGCAAAAATGAAAAAACAGATGGGCTATGCTGACAAAAAGGCCATTCCATTTGTTGCTTTAGTGGGCGAGGCTGAAATTGCAAGCAACACAATTGCAATCAAGAATATGGAGAGCGGAGAACAGATAAACATGACCATAGATGAACTCATAGAAAAACTCAAACAATAGAGCTTAGCGTACAACGAAGAAGAGGTTGTCAAATCTGACAACCTCTTCTTTTATACCTTATATATAAGAGGATAATTATTACTCAGCGACTGGAGCAGCCTCAGAAGGAGCAGCAGCTCCATTCAAATCAGCATCCAATACCATATAAATGTTACTTCCCTTATTCTCGATTTTCAACTTATTGAAAACCTCTTTCTGAACATTTACGCTATCCTTAAGCATATCCTTCAACACGAAAAGAACAATCTCCATATCAGCATTTGTCTCAATCAAGCTCTTTACATAGCGGAAACGAGCGCCAAGATTCTTCTCCAAACTGTTCTGGTTGTACACCAACAAAGTTCTATCTGTTGTAGTTGGTTTCTCCTTTGCACGAAGTTTCTCGATTGCCTTTGTAGCCTTAGCAATTGCACCATCATACTTCTCTCCAATCTGACCCTTCAACTCAAGATACTCCTTGTTCAATACTGAACCTGAAATTGTCATCTGATCAAGATACTTTCCCTTACCAGAGATCTTGGTTTTATCAACCTGATCAATGATGAACTCACGAGTGTACTCGTCACTTCCGTTGTTGAAATAGAACCATACACGAGCTGGCAGAGTCAATTGATCTGTCTTCAACTCAATAGCTCCATCCTCTACCTGTTGCTCAGCCAATACAACCATACCCTGACCAGGCAACTCTGCTGACATCTTAGCAGTTCCATTAAAACCTGCCAACTCTCCGCGAACGGTAACTCCGCTAGAACTACATGCACTCAAACAGAATGCGATTGCAGCCACCAAAATTCCAAATTTTCCCATTTTTATTTTAATTCAATTAAACATTTTTCACACGTATAGTGCAAAGTTATTAATTAAAATTCAGAATTAAAAAAAGAGGGGGAATAATTTCCCCCTCAAATAGATATAATTGTTAAATTTAAGATTACTTAACAACTGCAGCGAAATCAGCATTGTCGAAGTATGCAGCAAACTCCATATCTGTTGCAGCAATCTGCTTGTAAGCAGCATCCTTAGCGATAGCAGCCTTCAAGTTTGAAACAACACCGTTAGCATCGTTATTACGAGCAGCAAGAACAGCCTTCAAATACTCTACGTTATCCTCGCTTGCAGCCAACTTCTTAGCAGCAGCTGCATTGTTTCCTGCCAAAATCTCAGCCAAACATGCATTGTAGCTTGTGCAGTCACCGAAGTACTTAACAGCATCGTCATACTTACCTGTCAAGATTGAAACAATACCCATGTTGTAATCAGCCTCCTCGCAATCAGCAGCACCGAAAGCAACAGCAGCAGCCTCTGTATTGCCACTTACCAAAGCAACACAACCGATATTGTTCTTAACATCAGCATTGTTATTCAAAGCAGCAGCCTTAGCGAAGTACTCACCAGCAGCCTGGTAGTTACCCTTCTCAAACTCAATCATTCCATAATCGTTATAAGCTCTCCAATCCTGTGGATACTGCTTCATAGCGATAGCAAAGATTCCCTGCTTAGCAGCAGCTGGCTCAACCAATGTTGCAGCATACAACAACTCCTCAACATTCAACTGCTCTGGGTTGCTCTTAGCCAATGCAGAGATCTCCTCGTCTGACTTACCGATTCTCTCAGCGTTAACAATGAACTTAGAACGACGCAATTTTGGAAGAATCTGCTCAGCAACTGCTGTGTAAGCAGATGTGATATTCTTAATCTCACGCTCACGAACGTCTGGATCTGAGTACATAGACAAAACGCGAAGAATCAACTCCTTATCCTGAATATTTGACTCCTCCATTGCCTTCTGGAATCCCTCCCAATCCTCAGCAGTGATGTACTGCTTGAAGAAGTTAGCATCCTTAGCCTCAGCAATTTTCTTCTTATTCAAATCCTTAGAAATCATCTTACCTGAAGCCTTGTCACGGTTTGTAGCAACCTTGTCATTCCAAGCCTGCTCACCATCAGGAGAAGCGTATGACATAACCTCAACGCTTACAAGATTCATATCCTCTGCAGCAGAAGCATCAGCAGCGAACTGCTCCATAGCCTTAATCTCAGCACTTCTTGACTGAGAGCTACGAATCTGAGCTGAGTTGATCAAGTAGTAGATAGCAGCCTCAGCTGTCTCAGGAGTAATTCTCTGGAAAGCATTACCACCCTCTGCAATAGCACCAGCCTTGTTAGCCAATGTCTCAGTTGCAATTACACCATCAGCAATCTTATCTGAATCAAACTCACGAGACTTTTTACCCTTCTCAGCATTGTATCTTACATACAAACCAGAGATTCTCATAGCCTCATTGAAAGGGATAGTTCCAGAATATCTAACCTCGCCTCCCTCTTTCTTCTCAATAATTGTTGCATTACCGATAACTTTCTCTCCCTGAAGAGCAGCGCCCTCGTACAAAGTCTCACCAGACTCATATTTCAATACAGGAGCAGCAGTTACCTCTGCCTTCTTGTTAAAATACTTCTCTGGGAACTGAGCGATAATCTCAACAGGAACCTCGCCACCCTTTACTGTAAGCACCTCAGGTACAACAGTACATTCAATTTTATCAACATTCTTCTCCATCTTCTTAAGAGATGTACAAGAGAATGCAGTAACACCCGCCAACATAACGGCTGCCATTGTCAATACAGATTTTCTCATAGTATTACTTTTGTTATTTGGTTTATAATTTATCTCATTTTTAGATTTAGCAAAGGTAAATATTATTTTCTAATATTCAACCTTTAAAGCAATCTGTTTTTTAATGTGTTCCAATGCTGCCTCAAGGCCTGAAGCATCAGAACCTCCTGCCATAGCAAAGAAGGGCTGACCGCCACCGCCACCCTTGACAAGAGCAGCTGCCTCTTTCACAAGCTGACCTGCGTGCAAACCGGCTTGAACCATATCATTTGACAACATCACCATCAAATATGGTTTATCCTTGGATACTCCGCCAACAACACAAATCAACTTCTCGCACTCACCCTTAAGCTGGAATGCAATATCCTTCATCATTGCCGAGTCGGCTGCAACAACAGACTCAATCACAACAACATCGCCAACCATTCGCTTATTGTTCAACAATTTTCCCTTAAGAATCTCGGCATTAGCCTTAACAAACTTCTCTGCCTCCTTCTTAAGCCCCTCATTCTCCTCTACCAGTTTGCGAATACCCTCAAGAATTCCTTTATTGGTTTGAAGCGAGGCCTCAACCTGGCGAATCATACGATATGTATTGTTAATGAAATCCTCTGCACGAGCTGCAGTAATAGCCTCAATTCTGCGAACTCCTGCCGACACTGAACTCTCGCTCAAAATCTTGAAGAATCCAATCTCTCCGGTAGCCTTGACATGAGTACCTCCACACAACTCAACAGCCTCGCCAAACTTAATCAAACGTACGGTATCACCATACTTCTCTCCAAACAGAGCAATAGCACCCATCTCTTTAGCTTTGGCCATAGGGATTGAACGATGCTCCTCCAACTGGATATTCTGACGAATCAATCTGTTGACAATAGAGGCAACCTCGGCCAGCTCCTCATCTGTAACCTTCTGGAAATGCGAGAAGTCAAAACGCAAGCGCTCCTCGTTTACATAAGAACCCTTCTGCTCAACGTGTGTTCCAAGCACCTTTCTCAAAGCATAATCCAACAGGTGTGTGGCAGAGTGGTTATCTGCTGTCAACTGACGCTTCTCAACATCAACCTTAGCAACAAACTTCTGCTCGATATTTGCCGGCAACTTTTCACAAAGGTGGATAGTCAAACCATTCTCCTTCTTAGCCTCGGTTATCTTCACAACCTCGCCATCCTCGCCAACAATAACACCTCGGTCTCCTACCTGACCTCCACCCTCGCCATAGAACGGAGTAACATTAAAGACCAGGTGGTACATCGATTTACCCTTGGCAGTCACCTTTCTGTAACGAGTAATCTTAACCTCAGTCTCAAGGTAGTCATAACCCACAAACTCCTGGGTGTCATCGCCCACAAGCTCAACCCAATCCTCTGTATCAACACTTGCAGCCGAACGTGAACGCTCCTTCTGAGCCCCCATCTCCTTTGCAAACTCATCGCGGTCAACCACCAGACTCTGTTCACGCAAAATCAACTCTGTCAAATCAAGTGGGAATCCGTATGTATCATACAACTCAAAGGCAACCTTACCCGATACGGTATCGCTGCCTGCAGCTTTGGTATTGGCAATAATCTTATCTAACAGGTGAATTCCCTTATCCAAAGTTCTAAGGAAAGCATTCTCCTCCTCCATAATAACCTTCTCAACCAATGTCTTTTGAGAAACAAGCTCAGGATAGTGACGGCCCATAACCTTAATCAGGGTTGGAACCAGTTTATAAAGGAATGCCTCCTTCTGATCAAGATAGGTATATGCATAACGCACCGCTCTGCGCAAAATGCGTCTGATTACATATCCTGCCTTAACATTCGATGGCAACTGACCATCTGTAATAGAGAACGAAATAGTTCTGATGTGGTCGGCAATAACGCGCATAGCAACATCAACGCCTGCATCTGCTCCGTACTTCAAGCCTGTCAACTCGGCAATCTCGGCAATCATAGGAGTAAAGACGTCGGTATCATAGTTCGAGGTCTTGCCCTGAACAGCCATACACAAACGCTCAAATCCCATTCCGGTATCTACGTGCTTCTCAGGAAGTGGCTCCAGAGAACCATCAGCCTTTCTGTTGAACTGCATAAATACCAGGTTCCATATCTCAATAACCAATGGATTATCCTTATTCACCAACTCTGCTCCGGGAATTGCCTCGCGCTCTGAATCCGGACGCAAATCGATATGAATCTCCGAACATGGTCCGCATGGTCCCATATCGCCCATCTCCCAGAAGTTATCCTTCTTATTTCCAAAGATAATTCTATCCGCCGGCAGATACTTCAACCACATCTCTTTAGCCTCAAGGTCGGCATCAAGTTTATCATCGGCAGAACCCTCAAAAACAGTAGCATAAAGACGATTCTTATCAAGATTCATCACTCCGGTCAAAAACTCCCAGGCATAATCAATTGCCCCCTCCTTGAAGTAATCGCCGAATGACCAGTTACCCAACATCTCAAACATTGTATGGTGGTAGGTATCATGTCCAACCTCCTCCAAATCATTATGTTTTCCAGACACACGCAAACACTTCTGGGAATCAGCCATTCTGCGACTCTTTGGTTGAACATTTCCAAGAATCACATCCTTAAACTGATTCATTCCTGCATTTGTAAACATCAAAGTTGGATCATCCTTTACCACCATAGGTGCAGAGGGGACAATCAAATGTCCCTTACCGGCAAAGAAATCCAAAAATTTTTGTCTAATCTCTGATGACTCCATTCTTAAATTCTGTTATGATTATCAATCAATTTATAAACTTACATATTCAAAAGGACATACTCCCCGAATTGAATTGCAAATTTAGATATATTCTTTAACTTTGCATCGGATTTATAAGTTTTTATCTCACATTATGGCAAAAATCCGCTATCAATTCAATAAAGAGACACTTTCATACGACAAGATTGAGATATCTTTTCGCAAGAAAGCGCTAAATTGGCTCACACGCATCGGCACAAGTATTCTATGGGGCGCTGTTATCGCTGTTATCGCCTTCACATACATAGACTCGCCCAAAGAGGCTACTCTTAAAGAGGAGAATGCCCAGCTTCTTGCCGAATACAACATTCTAAACAAAGAGCTTGATGAACTGAGCGAGGTGATAACTGCGCTGGAACACCGAGACGATAATATGTATCGTGTAATTTTCGAATCCGACCCGATTGACCCCTCTATTCGTCAGGGAGGAATCGGAGGCTCTGACCGCTATGCTATTCTCAGAGAGATGAACAACAGCGAGCTGCTGATCAGCACCAACGAGAAACTGGATCGTTTAACCAAAGCCGCCTACATCCAGAGCAAATCGTTCGATGAGATTGAGGTAATGGTAAAGAACAAAATTGACATGCTTGCCTCAATCCCTGCCATTTTGCCAGTCTCGCTAAAGGACAAAAAGGTACACAAATCATCCGGATTCGGCTACAGAATCCACCCTATTTACAAAACCCGCAAATTCCACGCAGGAGTTGACTTTTCCGGTCCGATTGGTACTCCGATTTATGCAACCGGAAACGGCAAGGTAATAAAAGTAGGAACGGACAGCGGATATGGCAAACACGTTATCATCGACCATGGTTACTCTTACAAAACTCACTATGCCCACATGAGTGCATATACCGTTAAACGAGGACAAAAGGTTAAACGTGGCGAGATTATCGGCTTCCTCGGCAACTCGGGCAGATCGACAGGTCCGCACTGCCACTATGAAGTATTGAAGAACGACATAGCTGTAAATCCCATAAACTACTTCTTCAACGATCTTACCCCTGACGAGTATGAAAAACTTGTCAATAGCGTTGACGAGGCAGGACAATCATTAGATTAACCGGAGATGGAAAAGTTATACTACACGATAAGCGAAGTTGCCGAGATGTTCAAAGTAGCCCCTACTCTGATTCGTTTCTGGGAGAGCGAGTTTGACATCATAAAACCACATCGCAACAAAAAAGGCAATCGGCAATTCACAGCTGAAGATATTGAAAACTTCAGACTTATATACCATCTGGTCAAGGTTAAACGCCTCACTCTGGAAGGAGCCAAAAGGGAGTTAAGCAGCAACATTGACCTTCATAAAGCCAATACCATGGTAATAGAACGGCTTAAAAGAATTAAAAGCGAGTTATTGGAGATAAAAAAAGAGATTGATGAAAATAGCTGAAATTGTTTCTGAGATTGAGAGATATGCACCTCTGCACTTGCAGGAGAGTTACGACAACGCAGGCTATATGTGCGGTTCTCCTGAAAATGAGATTACAGGTATTCTGTTAGCCATTGACATTACCGACCGGGTTGTAGAAGAGGCCATTGGGAACGGATGCAACCTAATCATATCACACCACCCCATCATCTTCAGAGGAATAAAATCGCTAACACCGGATACATTTGTAAACAGAGCCCTTATAAAGGCTATTCGCAACGACATAACCATCTATGCGGCACACACCAACATGGACTCTGCAACAAACGGAGTTAGTATGATGATGGCAGAGAAAATCGGACTGAGAGATTGTCGAATACTGCTTCCAAAAGAGGATGAAGATTGTGGATTAGGCATATACGGAGAACTTGAAAACGAAACAGACCCTATTGAATTCATAAAAACCGTAAAAAAGCAGTTCCAATGTCAGGCAGTCAAACACTCTGCAATATGCAAGCCTGCTATCAAACGGGTTGCAGTATGCGGTGGTGCAGGGGCTGAATTTATAGAGAGAGCAATAAAAGTTGGAGCAGATATTTATATCACAGGCGATATCAAGCACCACGACTGGTACAGGGCAGAAAACAGAATAATAATAGCCGATATTGGCCACTACGAGAGTGAACAATTCACAAAAGAGCTCTTTTTTAATATACTTAAGAAAAAAATAACTAACTTTGCACTCTTGTATTCGAAATGTGACAAGAACCCGGTTTTTGTCATATAACACTTTGATAAACAAATATAATTTACGCATATATGGCAACGGAAATTAATGAGAAACTGCAATCTTTGACAGTAGAGGAGAAATTGCAGAATTTGTACGAGTTACAAAAGATTGACTCGGAGATTGACAAGATTAGAACAATCCGCGGAGAGCTACCACTTGAGGTACAGGATTTGGAGGATGAACTTATTGGTCTTGGTACTCGAGTCGAGAATCTGAAAAAGGATATTACCACATACAAAGAAGAGATATCTAAGAGAAAAATTGGTATTGAAGAGGCAACAATCAAAAAGCAGCAGGCAGAGGAGAAACTTAACAACATCTCTAATAGTCGCGAGTTTGACTCTCTGAACAAAGCCATCGACTACCAGGGTATGGAGATTGAGTTGCATCAGAAAAAGATTCGCGATGCACAGAGAAACCTCGCAGACAAGGAGGTTGCACTGGCAAATGCCGAGCAGACAAGAGCTGAGCGTCAGGTAGAGCTTGAGCACAAAAAGAGTGAGCTTGACAGTATCGTAGCTGAGTACCACCAGAAAGAGGTTGAGCTTAGCGAGCGTTCAAGCAAGCTGGCAACAACTATCGAGGATCGTCTTCTCACAGCATACAAAAAGATTCGTCACGGAGCTCGCAACGGATTGGCAGTAGTAACAGTTGACCGTAACGCATGTGGAGGTTGTTTCAACAACATCCCACCTCAAAGACAGTTGGACATCTGCTCACACAAAAAGATTATTGTATGTGAGTATTGTGGAAGAATTTTGGTTGACAAATATATTTGCGACTATGACGGCAGTATGAGAAAAGCTGACCTTGAAGCAATGGAGAGTACAAAACGCAAGAGTCGTAGAAGCAAAAAAACAGAGGAATAAAAAATATGGATATTTCTGCTAATTACAATCCGAAAGAGGCAGAGGAAAAGTGGTACTCCTACTGGATGGAGCACCGCTTTTTCCATTCAGAGCCAGATAGTACAAAAGAACCCTATTGTATTGTAATCCCACCACCAAACGTAACCGGAGTGTTGCACATGGGACACATGCTGAACAATACAATACAGGACGTATTGATTCGTCGCGCACGTTTGAATGGCAAAAACGCCTGCTGGGTTCCCGGAACCGACCACGCATCTATTGCAACCGAGGCTAAAGTTGTAAAGAAACTTGCTACTCAAGGCATCAAAAAGAGCGATTTGACTCGTGATGAGTTCCTTAAACACGCATGGGAGTGGACAAACGAGCATGGTGGCATTATCCTGAAACAGCTTCGCAAACTTGGAGCAAGCTGTGATTGGGAGCGTACAGCCTTCACCATGGACGAGTTGCGCAGCGAAAGTGTCATCAAGGTATTTGTTGACCTATACAATAAAGGTCTTATCTACCGAGGACTACGCATGGTAAACTGGGATCCTAAAGCCCAAACCGCACTTAGTAACGAGGAGGTTATCTATAAAGAGGAGCACAGCAAACTCTATCACCTTAAATACTACGTTGACGAGCCTGCCAACAGCACCGACAACGAGGAGGAGGGCAATGTAATTCACCGCGATGCCGAAGGACACCGATATGCAGTAGTTGCAACAACACGTCCTGAAACCATTATGGGCGATACTGCAATGTGTATCAACCCAAAAGACCCCAAAAACACATGGTTGAAGGGCAAAAAGGTAATTGTTCCGCTTGTAAACCGAGTTATTCCGGTAATTGAGGATCGTTACGTTGACATTGAGTTCGGTACCGGCTGTCTGAAGGTAACCCCTGCTCACGACACCAACGACTATATGCTCGGCAAGAAGCACAACTTAGAGACTATCGATATTTTCAATGCCGACGGAACAATAAGCGAGGCATCGCCTATGTATGTCGGAATGGACAGAATGGATGTTCGCAAGCAGATTGTATTCGATTTGCAGGAGGCAACCCTTATTGAGAAGATCGAGAACTACGAAAATAAAGTCGGTTACTCAGAGCGAAATGCCGACACAGCAGTCGAGCCTCGTTTGTGTATGCAGTGGTTCCTGAATATGCAGCACTTTGCAGAGATTGCTTTGCCACCGGTAATGAACGATGAATTGAAATTCTACCCGGCAAAGTACAAAACCACATACAAAAACTGGCTTGAGAACATCCAGGACTGGTGTATCAGCCGTCAATTGTGGTGGGGACACCGCATCCCTGCATACTTCCTGCCAACCACCGAGGAGGGCGATGAGAAGTTTGTAGTGGCCGAGAACGCCGAGAAGGCACTTGAACTTGCAAAACAGATAGAGGGATTCGAAAACATTACCATCGAGGAGCTACGTCAGGACGAGGACGCGCTTGACACCTGGTTCTCATCATGGCTGTGGCCAATCTCGCTATTCAACGGAATAAATGACCCGGGCAACAAGGAGATTTCATACTACTATCCAACCAATGACCTGGTAACAGGACCGGATATCATCTTCTTCTGGGTTGCCAGAATGATTATGGCCGGATACGAGTATCAAGGAAACATGCCATTCAAGAATGTATATTTCACCGGTATTGTTCGTGACAAGTTAGGCCGTAAGATGTCCAAATCACTTGGCAACTCTCCGGATCCGCTTGATCTGATCGAGAAGTTCGGTGCCGACGGAGTTCGTGTAGGAATGCTACTCTGCTCACCGGCAGGAGGAGACCTGCTGTTTGACGAGAGCCTTCCGGAGCAGGGACGTAACTTCAGCACTAAAATCTGGAATGCATTCAAGTTGGTAAAATCATGGAATGTAGCCGATATCGAGCAGCCTGAGCACTCTGCTATTGCAATTGAGTGGTTCAAACAGTACCTGGCAAAGAGTGCCGAGACACTGAACACCCTGTTTGAGCAGTACAGACTATCAGATGCACTTATGACAGTTTACACTCTGTTCCGCGATGAGTTCTCATCATGGCTACTTGAGATTGTAAAACCTGCATACGGCCAGCCAATGGACAGTAAAACATATAATGGTGTTGTAGAGTTATTTGAAAACCTTATGCAGCAACTGCATCCATTCATGCCATTCATCACCGAGGAGGTATGGCAACAGTTGCGTACCCGCAAGGAGGGCGAGAGCGTAATGGTATCTACATTCCCTGCTGCGCAGCCATATAACGAGCAATACCTTGCAGAGTTTGAGTGTGCCAAGAATGTAATTGTCGGCATCAGAAATATCAGAAAGGCCAACAACGTTGCGTTCAAGGATGCACTTGCCCTACAGGTCAAAAAGAATGAGCGCTACCCTGCACAGTTTGCCTCTGTAATTGCCAAGATGGGCAACATGGAGAGCATCGAGATTGTTGACGATGGCGCAAAGGGTTCATGGAGTTTCATTGCTGACACAGTTGAGTACTTCATACCATCAGTTGGCAATATCGACACCGAGGCCGTAAAAGCCAAACTTGAAGAGGATCTCAAATATGCCGAGGGATTCCTTAACTCGGTCATGAAGAAGCTAAGCAACGAGCGCTTTGTAAACAGTGCACCTGCACAGGTTGTTGAAAACGAGCGCAAAAAGCAGGCCGATGCCGAGGCCAAGATTGCAGCCATCAAGGCGCAACTAGCAAGTTTGTAACAAAACTTACACCTTAATTATATAGGGGATGACTAAAAAGTTAATTAGTCATCCCCTTTTTGTTATAAGGTTGAAGAAAAGATGTAGTTATAGGGATACGAAGCCCGAAAAAGCACAGATTTTATCTCTTCGGAAGTATAAAAAAATAGCGGAGTCCTACAACTCCGCTATTCATATAGTTATAATCTAATCTACAATTACAACTTTGGACCAGCAGCAACCAATGCCTTACCTGTCTCGTTTCCTGTGAACTTGTTGAAGTTCTTAATGAAACGCTCAGCCAAATCCTTAGCCTTTGTCTCCCACTCAGAAGCATCAGCATATGTATCACGAGGATCAAGGATATTTGGATCAACACCTGGCAAAGCTGTTGGAACCTTGAAGTCGAACATAGGGATCTGCTTGGTTGGAGCAGTATCGATAGAACCATCAAGGATAGCGTCGATAATACCACGAGTATCCTTAATAGAGATACGCTTACCTGTTCCGTTCCATCCTGTGTTAACCAAGTATGCAGTAGCACCGTTAGCGTTCATCTTCTTAACCAACTCCTCTCCATACTTTGTTGGGTGCAATGACAAGAATGCAGCACCGAAACAAGCAGAGAATGTAGGTGTAGGCTCGGTAATTCCGCGCTCAGTTCCTGCCAACTTAGCTGTGAATCCGCTCAAGAAGTAGTACTGAGTCTGCTCTGGAGTCAAGATAGATACTGGAGGAAGAACTCCGAATGCATCAGCTGACAAGAAGATAACCTTCTTAGCAGCAGGAGCCTTAGAACCTGGCTGAATGTTGTTGATGTGGTCGATAGGATAAGATACACGAGTATTCTCGGTAACGCTCTTATCTGCAAAATCAATCTTACCATCCTCAGCAACTGTTACGTTCTCCAACAATGCATTACGCTTGATTGCGTTATAGATGTCCGGCTCACTCTCCTTATCCAAGTTGATAACCTTAGCGTAACATCCACCCTCAAAGTTGAATACGCCCTCGTCATCCCAACCGTGCTCATCGTCACCAATCAACTGACGCTTTGGATCGGTTGACAAAGTTGTCTTACCTGTTCCTGACAATCCGAAGAAGATAGCTGTCTCGCCCTTCTCGTTGGTATTAGCAGAACAGTGCAGAGAAGCCATACCGTTCAATGGCAAGTAGTAGTTCATGATAGAGAACATACCCTTCTTCATCTCACCACCATACCATGTATTGATGATAACCTGCTCCTTAGATGTCAAGTTGAATACTACTGCTGTCTCAGAGTTCAAACCAAGCTCCTTGTAGTTCTCAACCTTAGCCTTTGATGCGTTGTAAACAACGAAATCAGGCTCTCCATAGTTCTCCAACTCCTCAGCTGTAGGACGGATAAACATATTTGTTACGAAGTGAGCCTGCCAAGCAACCTCAACAATGAAACGAACTTTCAAACGGCTGTTAGCGTTAGCTCCACAGAATGTATCAACTACATACAACTTCTTGTTGCAAAGCTCCTTGATAGCCAAGTCTTTCAAAACAGCCCAAGTCTGCTCTGTAACAGGCTTGTTATCATTCTTATACTCGTCAGATGTCCACCAGATAGTATCCTTGCTAACCTCATCCATTACAAAGAATTTATCCTTAGGAGAACGACCTGTGTAGATACCTGTCATTACGTTAACAGCACCCAACTCAGTCTCCTGACCCTTCTCATAACCCTCAAGGCCTGCCTTTGTCTCCTCCTCGAAAAGCACCTCATAAGATGGGTTGTGTAGAACCTCGGTAGCACCAGTAATACCGTACTTGCTCAAATCTAAATTTGCCATAGTTTCTGTTTTTATTTAAGTTGTTTTTAAAAATTCAATTTTTACCGAGTACAAAGATAATATTTTTTTCGAAATAAAAATACCTTCTTTTAACAATTCGCAAAAATTAACATTAAATAATTTTTATCGCTCATATTTAAAACGATAGCGCTCCGCCAATGCCTCCAAGACTCCGCTTTCGTAACGGCGCAAAATATATTTTTTAGCCATAGGCGAGGGCGCACACGCACCCCTTCCTGCCATCATCTCCCTGCGTGCTGCAGCCGCAATCATCGTAGCCAACACCTTCTCGTCAGAAGAGTCAAAGGCTGCCTCAAAAAGCCTATCAACACTACTCATAGCAGCCAACCACTGAGAACCTGCATACTCGCACACCTCTATGGAGCAAGCTAAAGGCAACAATCTCAACACATCATCAACTTCCATATCATCGGCAAAGAGAAGAGTAGCAACAATCTGCTCCTCGCGGCGACTATCATCCCACAGCAATCGTGCAACAACACTATTTCGCTGATACTTTGAAGCCACCTGCTTCAATGCCATCAAAGGGGCGCCTATCTGCCCTGACATACTCACTCCCAAACCGGCAATACTATCCAAAGTACCACCACTCTGCTGACGATAAATCCTGCACTTCAGTTGCAAATAGAGTGCTTTATCCACCGGATTAACTCCTGCAGGAAAATCTTTTGCTCTATGTGGCAATATCTCGTGCATCTATCTCCTCTCTAACAAAACAATATTCTCAACATGGTGAGTATGCGGAAACATATCAACCGACTGAACTGCAACCACCTTATACATTGAATCCATCAAGTGCAAATCACGAGCCTGGGTAGCCGAGTTACAACTTACATATACAACTCGCTTCGGTGCTGCCCGAAGAATTGTATTTACCACATCCTCGTGCATACCGGCACGTGGAGGATCGGTAATAATCACATCGGGCGCTCCATGAGCAGCTATAAAATCATCGCTCAAAACATCTTTCATATCACCGGCATAAAAGATTGTATTATCAATGCCGTTGATTGCCGAATTCACCTTTGCATCCTCGATTGCCTCGGGCACGTACTCGATTCCCACAACTTTTTTAGCCATGCGAGCCACAAAGTTCGCAATGGTACCTGTTCCTGTATACAGGTCATACACAACCTCATCGCCCGTCAAACCTGCAAATTCACGAGTCTTGAAATAGAGATTATAAGCCTGCTCGGAATTGGTTTGATAGAATGACTTCGGACCAATCTTAAACTTCAACCCCTCCATCTCCTCGAAGATATGGTCAACACCATACCAGCACTTAATATCCAGATCGCCGATTGTATCGTTAAATTTATCATTCTGAACATACATGAGCGAGGTTATTTGAGGGAAGGCAGCTACAATAGCATCCAAAAGCGCCGGCATCAACTCCGCAGCCTCGCCCGTATATGAGATAATCACCATTATCTGTCCTGTCGATGCTGTTCTAACAATCAAATTCCTTAACATTCCGCTATGCTCACGAACATTATAGAAGCTCATATCATGGGCGAGGGCATAATCACGAATGAAATTACGCAACTCATTCGATGGCGCACCCTGCAAACGGCACTCATTGATATCAAAAACCTTATCGAACATTCCGGGGATATGGAATCCCAATGCCGGAGTACGGACAATCTCTTCGCCACTCTTCAACTCCTCGTTGGTCAGATAGCGTTTATCGCAAAAAGTAAACTCCAGTTTATTACGATACTCTATAATTTTAGGCGAGCCGACAATAGGATTCACCTCAGGAAGCTCAACCTTTCCTATACGGGTAAGATTATCAATAACCTCCTGTTGCTTGAATGCCAACTGCTTCTCATAAGGAAGATTTTGCCATTTACAGCCTCCGCACACTCCAAAATGGGCGCAAAAAGGTTCGCAACGCAACTCCGAAAGATGTCGATACTCGGTAACAAAACCCTCCATAAAGCTTTTACGCTTACGGGTAACCTGAACATCTACAATATCTCCGGGTATTGTATTAGGTACAAAAAGCACCTTCTCATCAATGTATGCTATAGACTTGCCCTCGGCAGCTATCTTCTCAATTTTCACCTCCTGCAACAGAGGCTTTTTCCCTCTTGCCATTATCTTATATTTTATAACTATTCACTAAATCGGAAACCATATAAACACCGCAACATCCCAAATTGCATGCGATATTATGATTGCCGTAAATCTCTCCGGGAAAAATCTATACAACAACCCCCATGCAGCTCCGGCAACAATGGCCGCCATTGTCAACATAAAGTTACATGAAGAGGCATGCACCACTCCATATATCAGAGTCGTTATAACAAATCCCCAATTTGCTCCCCAACGTAACGATAAATTTTTCTGAACGTAACCTCGCCAATATATCTCCTCGGCCGGTCCTATCAGAAAGAGCATCAAAAATGTAAGTAACCACTGAGACTCGCCCTCTTTCATCCCATAGATATTGTCAACCTGAGGACGAGCAAAATCGAAGAGCATTGTTGAACACCACTCCCCAATCCAGAAAACACCCCAAAGTGCCACAGCTATCACAACACCAAGCAGAACATTTATTGGAGAGAAGTTCAAACCTCGCCACCATCCAGGATTCAAATAGTTTGAAACTCCCGATAGTATCAACGCAGAGCCGGTCATCATCCACCAGAAATTGACATATCCCGATGTTACAGGCGAAAACATTATAGCCCACAACACAAATGCCAACGCAACTGTCAACCACAAACTTCTCATGATACCAAAGCCGCTATCACCAATGAAACAACAAACGATACTATCAACAATAGACTGAACATCAATTGCAATTTGGCACTTGCCTCATCAAGAATTGCAAACGCATCTGAATTTCCCTTTAACCGTGAATTTGCCCTATTGATATTATCGTATGCAGGCTTTATTGCCACAAGAACCAACAAACTCCACCATGGCAAATAGCCACAAACAACACAACCTATAACCCACAAATAAGGAATTATCAGCTCTATACAGTAGAGATACACCGATCTCTTGATACCTATCTTCATTGCAAATGTTGATATTCCCGCTCTTTTATCAGTCTCCATATCGCGAGTATTATTTGCATGAAGAATTGAATCGGTTATAAGGCCCAACGGTACAGCCAACAACAGTACACTATAATCAATATTTCCTGTAGCAACATAACTTGTACCCAAAGTCGGCAACACTGCGTATGTCAGGATAATATCAACGTCGCCAAGTGCCGAGTATTTCAATTTCGGGTATAGTATGGTCAACAAGGCTCCTGCCAAACCAAACCATATAAGTTGCCAACTTGAAAGCACCATTAACACTGCTCCCAAAATCAGAGCAACAACAAGCATACCAATTGACAACTTATATATCTCTTTAGGGGTAAACATGTTGTCTGTCAATGTTTTTGCTCCGTAGGTGTCATGAGCATCGACGCCCCTCTTATAGTCAAAGTAGTCGCTCCATGTGTTACCGGCAGCATGAAACAAAACTATGTTGACAATTGCCAACACTCCGCACAACCAATCTATTTGCGCCCCTCTCCATGCCAAATATCCCAAAGTTACTGCAACCGGCATGACCGATGCAGGGAATGACCAAGGTCTGACCGCAATCATCCACTCTTTTACTGTATGCTTACTCATTTTCTTTCCAAATTGTCTTAGCCGTACAATGAACTCTACCATCATCCTCAGAGACCAACTTATGAAGAATAACAAACGAGCCGTCACCTCTTCTCTCCGGTAATCTTTCAAATGTTGACATGACATGAGTATCAGGTAACACCTCATGCTCATATACCACCTCAATCTCTTTAAGAACATGTTTCGCCAAGAAATCAAACGAAAGGGCATCGGTAATCCAACGCACGTATGACGATTGGGTAACATGACCATTAAAATCTATATTGCTATATGTAGCATAAAAGGCTTTACACTCCGAAAGATTATCAGGCACACTCTTCTCATTCAATATCGATGGAAGATCACGATGCCTTACCACTTGGGCCGTTGCCTCAGTTCCCTCTACAACCTTCTCATTCAGACGAACCGGACGGCGACGCTCGACATCAACTATCATCCAACGTGAATCTCCGTATGCAATTTCATTTCCATTGGAATCTAATACCTGATAGTCACGTACTGCAAAAAGACGCTCTGTCGCTGCCGACCAAGTATTAAATTTAACAATATCTCCCTTATCCGGAAATTGATTGATAATAACGTGAAGACGCAACAACATCCAGGTTTGGCCTATCTCATTTAAATCTTTGACACTGATACCACCAAGCACTGAGTGTTTTCCTGCCATATTTGACAAAATATCACTTAACCACTTGATCTGCAACTTCCCCTGAAAGTCCGCATAGAACTCTTCAATTTTGATATCTTCTGTATAAATTGCTTGCATAGATCACATTTTTACTCTTTGCAAAATTAACAAAAAAGTGGCTCCATACTTGTAAATTCGGTCCAAAATGACAAACTTGCGACAAATAAAACAATAAATCATGAAACGAGTTGTTATTCTAACAGGAGCTGGCATCAGCGCCGAGAGCGGAATCAAAACCTTCCGCGATAGCGATGGATTATGGGAAAACTACAGTATAGAGGAGGTATGCACAGCCGAGGCCTTAACAAAGAACCCTAAATTGGTTTTTGAATTCTACAATCAACGAAGAAGAGATTTATTAAAGGCAGAGCCTAATTGGGCACATAAAGGGCTGGTGGAGTTGGAGAAAAAATATGATGTTCAGATTATCACTCAGAATGTGGATAACCTGCACGAAAGGGCCGGAAGCAGCAACATTCTGCATCTGCATGGCGAATTAATGAAGTGCAGAAGCATGGTACATTCAGATCACATCTATGATTTATCCGGTCCAACTCTACAATACGGAGAGAAGGGGCCAGACGGCACTCTGTTACGTCCACACATTGTATTCTTCAACGAAGCAGTCCCAATGATAGAGCCTGCTATTGAACTTGTTAAGAGCGCCGATATTCTGGTCATTATAGGAACCTCGATGGTTGTTTATCCTGCAGCCGGTCTGTTGATGTATGCCAAACGCGACATTCCAATCTACGTAATTGACCCCAACATTCCACACCTAAGCAGAGGATATAACATTACCGCTATTGAGAAAAAGGCCACCGAAGGTGTCAAAGAGCTATTAACCCTATTATAACACCCCAAAGGAGCCGTTTGGCTCCCTTGTGTCTTATAATTTAATAATTTTATGAATAGGAATACCATTTAGAGTGAGGCCGTTTATGACAGCAATATAATTTTTATTCTCTCCTCCGATGGCTGTTGGGAATGAGAATAGAAACTCTTTATCATTCTCTATATAGATATCAGGATTCCAATACCTTGTGATAATCTCATCAAGAGACTCATAATGCATAGCAGACACATTGGAGTATGCAGGCTTGTAGTACTCCTTATTGTTTTGTGGAGCAATGGGCACGATTGTCTGTTTATCCCATATAATAATCTTTGCCGGCGTAGTTATATTATTGACAACCGGGACAAAATTCATCTCCATCGCATTAGTTCCCGGAAAATGGTTGAATATAAATGCCCTTGTACCTACAAACTCCATAGCCTCATCATCACTTATGAAAAAACGTTGTTTTGATTCATTCACATTTACCTCAGACAACTCCTTTTTCCAATCATCTATCATGTTCTGAAAATCTATATATGAAGGTTTTAAACCAAAACGTCGTCCGGTGTTAAAAATACTAATTGGTAGATGAAATTGGCCATCAAAATCAAGTGCAGGCATTATCTCTCCATCAACACCAATAGCATCAACCAGGTGGCCCCATCTTTTAATATCGGTGTACCCTTTATGAAATTGTTCCTTTGCTATGGAATCGAGTTTCATTCGCTCCAACTGCTCCTCTGTGCTACGGATGTGGTTTGCCACCCTTACTCCACCTAATGTTTTGATTCTGTCTCCTGTTAATGAGAATATATAGTCCTTACCATACTTATCATAGAAAGTTTTATCGTTCTGATTAAAATAAAATGGCAAGTTGCAGTGATATTCTTTAAAATTCACCTCATCAATATCTATCTCAACATTTTTAACTTCATTCTGACTGGTGGCTTGGGCGATAAAACGGGTTCCACCCTCAAAAGAGATATCATCAATTATAAAACGACCGTCAGTATTGGTCTCTACTTTTCTGATATATCCATTTGTTCCCATGAGGATTATATCTGATTTAACAGCCTTTTTCCCTATCACACTTGTAACTTTGCCACTAAGGAATTGGCCCCGTTCAATATAGTATCCATTATTTCTGGCAATCCATCTATTGGAAATAATCTCCTCGGTGTTATATCTGCTCCAGCCATGTATTAAAAGAAGGTTATCTAATTCATGATATAGATGTGGTGAATCATTTGAAAAGTAGTAACCTGGACTCTCTATATGACCTTTAAGTTCACTTGTGAGTAATTGATATGCCTCTATTCCTCCTGAAAAATAATCCACATCAGTCTGCCCGATATTCAATATAGAGACCGATGCAAAAATGGGAGAATCTGATGAATTATGATATGTCACAGACATAGGAACTTCTGCTCGTTCGTATTGACGTACAATTTCACTATCATAAGTCACTTTTAATTGTACGTCATGTTGTACTTTGTGATACCATAGGCGTTCGCTATATATTTTACCTTGCGAATCACTCAAAATAAACTGTATAATTCCTGAGGGTGTGTTTGATAAATTCAGTGTAACACCATTCATTTTGGCTGCATTAAAAACACTTAATGGAATCCCTCTGGAGATTATTGTAATATACATATCCTTAATTCTCTCTTTTTTCAAGGAGTCACAAAGAATATTATATGTTACAATATCTCTGTTTGAGGTTAATTGAATGGCATATTTATCCTTGTCAGGCTTTGGCAATGAAAATCTTTTTTCTGTGCCATATTCATCTTTTACTATCGCAAAATACTCTTCGTCATTATCAACATTCAAGGTAAAACTTCCAATTCCCAACGCATTTGATTTAATGGTTGTTATGAGAGTGTTATCTCTGTCATATATCCCCCCGGTTATGGCAACACCTTTGCCGTCGCTACCCTGTGATATAAACGCTATACGTTGGAAAACATCGCCAATCATATCACCCCCTTCGGGGAAAAAACTAACAGAGAAATTACGGGTACTGCCCGGTATTATTTCATAACCTTCAAAATCCCAGTTGGCGTCATAAGTAAATTTTAGCCATATCCTGTCTGCCCTCGAATCTTCAACAGGGATGCGGGCTTTACCATTGTATCCTGTATTCAATTTAATTATCTCAGGCTCTTGATTCGGAAGTGGAATGCAATATTCAAACGGAGCATTTGTATATACCTCATCTAAGTGATTTACAAAACTGACTTGTAAAATACGTCTATTGTCGTTTCCTCTCTCAGCTTTGATTTCTGCTTTTATTTTGTGATCAAAAGGATTTACAATCCTTATTCGCTTAATGTAAATAAGGGCCTCGTCGTTATTCTGTTGCCAATATGTATAAGCACGAAGGTAGTACTCACCTTGTCGTAACGACTCATTTATAGGCATATATCCTGAAAATTTGAATGTGCTATCAGAGGTTTTTATCATCTCCCTTTGATAAATGGAGGCACTTCTGTCTGTAAGCTCAACATAGATATATCGGCTGATATCTGCAGGTAAATTTGTTGTAGCGGAGGTGAGGTAGGCGGCAAGCCATATAGTATCGCCTACTAAACAACTCTCTTTGTCGGTATGGAGAAATAATTTTTCAGATAAGGTATTTTTCTGGTAATTATCAAAAAGGAGTGCAACCCTTTGGGCAAAAGTGATACTGTCCGGGAGAGCAAGTGATTGTTTCTCTTGCACCTCCTCATTTTTACCTCTTCTTTGCCCAAAGGCATTGGGACCTGATAAATTAATCAAAGCTAACATTAAGACCAACAAAATAGATCCGCTTTTCCTCATAGCGATTCGTTTTAATGTTATTAAATAATTTAACATCATCAAAAATAACAATAAAACATATAAAATAGAAGAATGTATGTGGAAAATGTAAAAATAAATTCTCTTTCCCTTTTTTTTGTGTTTACAATATGACAATTGCCCTTGGCTGAATATGGAGAATACTTTATAAATTACAACACCCCAAAGGAGCCGTTTGGCTCCCTTGGGGTGTAAACTTATGACAGAATCTCCTGATTCCTATGAAAGAGTCTTCTTAACCTCTACCTCCTGGAATGCCTCGATAAAGTCTCCAATCTTAATATCGTTATAGTTTGTAATACTCAAACCGCACTCAAAGCCCTTAGAAACCTCCTTAACATCATCCTTAACTCGCTTCAACGAACCAAGCTCACCGGTATAGATTACAATTCCATCACGAACCAATCTCACCTTACAGCCACGAACAATCTTTCCGTCACGAACCACGCAACCTGCAATTGTTCCAACCTTAGAGATATTAAAGGTATTCATAACCTCGACGGTTGCTATATCCTCCTCTTTAATCTCTGGCGACAACATACCCTCCATAGCAGAAGTCAGCTCCTCAATTGCCTGGTAGATTACTGAGTAGAGACGGATATCAATCTGCTCCTTCTCGGCAAGTTTCTTAGCATTGATAGATGGACGAACCTGGAATCCTACGATAATTGCATTCGATGCAGCAGCCAGCATAACATCGCCCTCAGAGATTTGACCTACAGCCTTATGGATAACATTAACCTGAATCTCATCGGTTGAAAGTTTAATCAACGAATCAGACAACGCCTCAATAGAACCATCAACATCTCCCTTGACAATCACATTCAACTCCTGGAAGTTGCCCACAGCAATACGACGTCCAATCTCCTCAAGAGTGATATGTTTCTGAGTACGCAAGCCCTGCTCACGCTGCAACTGCTCACGCTTATTGGCAATATCACGGGCATCACGCTCATTGGCCATCACATTAAACTTATCTCCTGCCTGAGGCGCACCATTCAAACCAAGAATCAATGCCGGCTCTGAAGGACCCGCCTGCTCCATCTTCTGGCCTCGCTCATTGAACATAGCCTTTACGTGTCCATAGTATTGACCTGCCAGAATAACATCGCCCACCTTCAGGGTTCCTGACTGAACCAATACGGTTGCAACATATCCACGTCCCTTATCGAGCGATGACTCAATAATCGAACCAACAGCCTTCTTGTTTGGATTTGCCTTCAGCTCAAGCATCTCTGCCTCAAGAAGCACCTTCTCAAGCAACTCATCAACATTCAAACCCGACTTAGCAGCAATCTCCTGACACTGATACTTTCCACCCCAATCCTCTACAAGGTAGTTCATCTGTGCAAGGTGCTCACGAATCTTATCAGGATTTGCTCCCGGCTTATCAATCTTATTAATTGCAAAGACGATTGGAACACCGGCTGCAGAAGCGTGGTTAATAGCCTCAACAGTCTGAGGCATAACGCTATCATCGGCAGCAACAATGATAATCGCAATATCGGTAACCTGAGCTCCACGAGCACGCATAGCGGTGAAAGCCTCGTGACCCGGAGTATCAAGGAATGTCACCTTACGTCCATCCTCAAGAGTTACTCCATACGCTCCGATATGCTGGGTAATTCCTCCAGCCTCTCCGGCAATTACATTGGCCTTACGGATATGGTCAAGAAGCGAGGTCTTACCGTGGTCAACGTGTCCCATTACGGTTACGATAGGCGGACGTGAAACCAAGTTCTCCTCGGTATCCTCCTCCTCTTCAATAGCCTCCTGGATACTTGCACTAACAAACTCAACAGTGAAACCAAACTCCTCGGCAACAACATTGATTGTATCTGCATCCAGACGCTGGTTGATAGATACAAACAATCCCAATGACATACATGCCGAGATAATCTCGTTCACACCGATATTCATCATTGTAGCCAACTCAGAAACAGTAACGAACTCCGTCAACTTCAATGTCTTATCCTCAACTGCCTGAATCTCCATCTCCTCCTGGAGTTGTTGACGGAAAGCATCACGTTTATCTCTTCTGTGCTTTGAAGCCTGTGATTTTCCTCGGCTTCCGAGCATTGAGAATGTATCCTTAATCTGACGATCGATATCCTCGCCTGTAAACTCAATCTTCTCGTTCTTTTTCTTCTTCAACTTACCGAGTTTACGCTTTCCATCCTCGTTACGGCTGAAGGCACTCTCTTTATTGCCTTTGTGCTTATCCTTGCCACCCTCTTTTGATGAAACCACAGCATCGACATTAACCTTCTCGCCGTGAACCACCTTCTTTTTCTTCTTCTCCTTATCTGCATGAGAATGTTGGTCGGATGCAAGCGCATCACCACCCTTATTTGCAGGTTTCTGTGGAACTGCAACTGTCTGACGGGCTTTCATCTGCTCACGACGAGCCTTCTCCTTCTCCTGCTTACTCTTCTTAGGAGGTCTGGTTCTTTGATTCAAAGCCTCAAGATCAATTGTACCAATAACTTTGACCTGGCTCTTTACTGAAGCATCACTCTGAGCCTCTGCAACCTCAACCTTGCTAACCTCCACCTCTTTAGGCTGCTCGACAACCTTTGCAGGCTTCTCCTCGACCGGAGCACTCTCAGGCTTTGGAGCAGGTGCAGCAGGCTGCTTATGTACAGGTTTGGCATTCAAATCAATCTTACCGATAACCTTGGGGCCTCGCTCAGGAACACTATCTTTAACAGATTTAAAGGCAGGCTCTGCCGGCTCGTCAATCGAGATCACCTTCTTCTCTTTTCTTGAGTTTTTCAAATCAACCTTATTTGATTCGCGCTTAACCTCACCATCCTTCGAGAACTCTTTGGCTAACATAGCGTACTGCTCATCAGATAGTCTTGTATTGGGATTCGAAGATATCTCTTCGCCTTTATTACGCAAGAAATCAATCAATGTATTGATTCCTACGTTAAACTCCCTTGCTACTTTACTTAATCTCTCTGCCATTATTCACCTCCTTACTTAGATTCCTCCTCAAAGTCCTTTTTCAAAATTGCAATTACATCTCTGATTGTCTCGACCTCAAGATCGGTTCTGCTCTCAAGCTCCTCCTCGGTCAAAGCCAAAACGCTCTTCGCATAATCACATCCAATCTTATTCAACTCATCAACAATCCACTCGTCAATCTCGCCCGATTTAACATAGGCGCTCAAACGGATATCCTCCTCCTCGGTAACGCTGTCGGTAATTCTGTAAACATCAATCTGATAACCGATCAAAGCACTTGCAAGCTGAATGTTATATCCCTGCTTACCGATTGCCAAAGATACCTCCTCCTTCTGCAAATATACATTCACACGCTTAGACTCCTCGTCAATCTCGATTGTATCAATCTTTGCAGGATTTAAAGCACGTGTAATGTACAACTCAAGATTGGTTGTATAGTTGATTACATCTATATTCTCGTTTCTCAACTCACGAACAATTCCATGAATTCTTGAACCCTTCATTCCCACACATGCTCCTACCGGATCAATTCTATCGTCATAAGACTCAACAGCTACCTTAGCACGCTCTCCAGGAATACGAACAACCTTCTTAACGGTAATCAAACCATCGAAAATCTCGGGTACCTCGCTCTCAAATAGACGCTCAAGGAACATAGGCGATGTTCTTGACAACTCGATATAGGGATTTGAATTCTTCATCTCCACACGTGACACAACAGCCTTGATTGTATCACCCTTCTTGTAGTAGTCGGCAGGAATCTGTTGCTCCTTCTTCAGAATCAACTCATTTCCCTCGTCATCAAGCACCAATGTCTCGCGCTTCCATACCTGGTAAACCTCACCTACAATAATCTGACCTACACGATCTTTATACTTCTCGTAGATACTTGCCTTCTCAAGCTCCATGATGCGTGAAGAGAGATTCTGGCGCAAAGCCAATACTGAACGACGACCGAAATCGATCAACTTAACCTCGTCGGTAACCTCCTCGCCAATCTCGTAATCAGCCTCAATCAAACGAGCATCAGACAATGAAATCTGTGCATTCTCGTCCTCAACCTCTCCATCGGCAACAATTGTTCTGTTTCTCCAAATCTCCAAATCTCCCTTATCGGTATTGATGATAATATCGAAATTCTCATCAGTTCCGTAACGTTTCTGAAGCATGTTTCTGAAGACATCCTCCAACACGCGCATCAATGTTGCACGATCGATATTCTTTACATCCTTAAATTCTGCAAAAGAGTCAATTAGACTTATGCTCTCGCCTTTCTTTTCCATTGCCCGTTTATATTTTTGAATCTGTTAAAATTTTATAATATCCTTAATCTGTTTAATCTCGCTTCGAGGGAGAATCACCTGTTTTACAACAATCTCCTTCTTCTTTTTTCCCTCGACTGCCACTTTCTCCTCTACCTGTAAAGTAACATTCTCGCCATCAAAAGCCACCAAAACGCCTTTGAAAGGGGTCCCTTTCACCGGCTTCACATCGACCTCGGAACCAATATTCTTATAGAACTGTCCATCAACCTTGAATGGAACTCCGATTCCCGCACTGCCGACTGTCAGCTCAAAATCCTCCTTCTCACGGTCAAGGATACTCTCCAACTCACGGCTTACCTGGATACATCTCTCTACATTTACACCCTTTAAACCGTCGATACAGACCTCAATAACATTACTTGTTGAAACCTTTACATCCACCAGGAAAATCTCCTTACCATCGATCAGCGAATTGACCGCCTCCAAAACCTCTTCCTTCGTTCTCATACTTTACATTTCAGATCAGTAACAAAAAGAGGAGTCTGCCGACCCCTCTCCACTTAATTGCCTTACGGAATGCAAAATTACTCATAAAATCAATAAAATCAAAATTTTAACCACTTTTTTTAGTAAAAACACCTGATAGCATACGATTTATACCATATTCCCCTACTACGCCCAATCCAATCCATCAGTGAAAGTTAATTGGTAAAAACAGATGATTTTATATATACAAAACTCCTAAATTGGTCTTTTTTTCCTCTACTATGGTCTATTATTCTATTTATATTGGTAAAGTTTTGTAAAAATTTGTATTTTTGTCCGTTAATACATTTGTAAATGTTTTAAAACCGAACACATAAATTTATGGAGTTTAAAGCGAAAGATATTGCAGCCCTGCTCCGAGGAGAGGTTGAGGGTGACGGCGAGGTAACTGTCAACAACGTATCCAAGATTGAAGAGGGCAAACCTCACACTTTGGCATTCCTTGCAAACCCAAAGTATGAGCAGTATATATACACCACCGAAGCATCGATTGTTTTGGTAAACAAAGATTTCAAACCTGCACAACCGGTAAAGTGCACACTTATCAAAGTGGAGTCGGCCTATGATGCAATTGCATCGCTTTTGCAGATGTATGAAAGTATGCGTCCTCGCCCGACAGGTGTTGAGCAACCATCATTCATTCACGAGAGCGCAACCATCGGTCAGAACATATATGTCGGAGCCTTTGCCTACATCGGTAAAAAGGCAAAGATTGGCAACAATGTATCAATCTACCCACAGGCATATATCGGCGATGGAGTAACTATCGGCGACAACACGACAATCTACTCGGGAGTGAAGATTTACCACGACTGCCACATCGGAGCAAACTGCACCATTCATGCAAGCACCGTAGTGGGAGCCGACGGCTTCGGATTCGCTCCAAATGCCGATGGAACATACAAAAAGGTTCCACAAATCGGAAATGTAGTAGTGGAAGATGATGTAGAGATTGGAGCAAACACCTGTATCGACCGCGCAACAATGGGTTCAACCAGAATATCTAAGGGTGTAAAACTTGACAACCTTATTCAGATTGCACACAATGTTGTTGTAGGCGAGAACACAGTAATTGCAGCCCAGAGCGGAATTGCCGGTTCGTCAAAGATTGGTCAGCGTTGTGTATTCGGAGGTCAGACCGGTATGGTTGGTCACCTGACAGTAGGCGACAACGTTCAGGTTGCAGCCCAGAGCGGAATTGCTTCAAACATCAAGAACGATGTCATTCTGCGCGGCTCTCCTGCATTCGAGTTTTCAAAATACCAGAAGTGCATTGCGATATTCCGCAAACTGCCTGATATGTACAGCTCGATCAACCAGCTGGAGAAGGAGATGAAAAACCTTAAAAAGGAGTAACAAATTGTCCGGACCTGTTCAAAGGAGTCTTAGACAGACCGGCAATATAGAGTGAAAACAATAAAATTAAAACAATATGTCAGTAAAGCAAGTAACACTTGGTGGAGAGTTCCAGCTAAAAGGCCGTGGACTTCACACTGGCCAGGAGGTTTGTGTAACATTCAAACCTGCTGCCGAAGATACAGGTTATCAGATTGTAAGAACCGATATCGAGGGTAATCCGGTAATTCCGGCAACAGCAGCATACGCAAAAGATGCCGATCGCTCAAGTTGTTTGGAGAAAGATGGAATCAGAATCTTCACTATGGAGCACGCACTTGCAGCCCTGTATGGTTGCGGCATTGACAACTGCACCATGGAGCTTAACGGCGACGAGTTCCCAATTCTTGACGGTAGTGCAAAATACTACGTTGAGCAGATTGCCAAGGTGGGAACTGTTGAGCAGAGCAAAGATCGCAACTACTTTATAGTACGCGAAAAGATTGAGTACACAAATCCCGAGACCGGAACAAAGATTACAATTCTTCCCGACTCGGAGTTCAATGTGAATACTCTTATTTCATACGATTCACCTTACCTGGCAATGCAATATGCAACCTATCAGGCATCGGACAACAACTTTGCTGCCGAGGTTGCACCATGCAGAACTTTCGTATTCCTCAGAGAGGTTGAGCCTCTGTTGGCTGCAGGATTGATAAAGGGAGGTGATTTGAGCAATGCCATAGTAATTGTTGACAAAGAGATCTCTGACGAGGATATTGCACGTCTGTGCGAGAAGTTCGGATATGAGAACCTGGAGGTTCAGCAGGGAGTTCTCAACACAATCAAACTGCAGTTTGACAACGAGCCTGCCCGCCACAAAATGCTGGATTTGATTGGAGACCTTGCACTTTGCGGACGTTTCTTCAAAGGACGCGTAATTGCTGAGCGTTCAGGCCACAAAGCCAACACAGCCATGGCCAAAAAGCTTATGACCAAGATTGCTGCCACCGAGAAGGACGACGCAGTTCCATTCATTGACTGGAATGCAACTCCACTGATGGATATCAACAAGATCAAATCATTGTTGCCACACCGTCCTCCATTCCTGTTGGTTGACAGAATCTTCCACGTAAGCGAGAACTGCGTTATCGGCTCTAAGAGCGTAACCATGAACGAACCATTCTTCGTGGGCCACTTCCCAAATCAACCCGTAATGCCGGGAGTATTGATTGTCGAAGCAATGGCACAATGCGGAGGAATTATGGTATTGAGCGGAGTTGAGGATCCGGAGAACTACTCTACCTTCTTTATGAAGATTGACAATGTCAAGTTCAGAAAGATGGTTGTTCCGGGCGACACTATCGTATTTAAACTTATAACCACAGCTCCTACACGTCGAGGCGTTGTATCAATGAAGGGATTCGCCTTTGTTGGCAAGAACCTTGTTGCAGAGGGAGAGTTCATGGCTCAAGTTGCTAAAACAAAATAAAAAATAATATACAAATGAAACACCCATTGGCATTTATTCACCCGGAGGCACAAATTGCCGAGAATGTGACAATTGATCCATTTGCAACCATCGAAAAGGATGTTGTAATTGGCGAGGGCACACACATCTATTCTCATGCTGTTATCATGGACGGTGCAAGAATAGGAAAGAATTGCAGAATCTTCCCAGGAGCAGTAATTGCAGGAATTCCGCAAGACCTGAAATTCCATGGAGAGCAGAGTGTTGCTATCATTGGTGACAACACTACTATCCGCGAGTGTGCTACAATAAACCGAGGAACCGAATCAAAAGGCGAGACCAGAGTTGGAAGCAACACCTTGATTATGGCCTACACCCACGTTGCCCACGATAGTTTTGTCGGAGACAACTGCATCATTGCAAATGCAACCCAGATTGCCGGCGAGGTAGAGATTGAGGATTACGCAGTAATTGGCGGAGCAAGTGCTGTTCACCAATTCTCACGTATCGGACGCCACACTATGATTCAGGGCGGATCTTTGGTAGGAAAGGATGTTCCTCCATACGTAACTGCAGGACGTCTTCCTGTATCATACGCAGGTCTTAACTCTATCGGTCTGCGCAGACGTGGATTCACAAACGATACTATCAACGCAATTCAGAATATTTACAGAATCATCTACCAATCAGGTTTGAATGTATCTGATGCCATTGCAAAGGTTGAGGCAGAGATTCCACAAAGTGCTGAGCGTGACGAGATCATTGAATTCGTAAAGAAGAGTACCCGCGGAATTATCAAAGGATATAACGGGTAATTTAATTAGGAAAAATCGTGCAAGGTGAGTGCAGAAACCAAGTTTACTTGGATTATGCCGAACCGCAGCCGATTTTGCGGCATTGCGTAGCAATGGCGAACACTAGTGCAAGGTGAGTGCAGAAACCAAGTTTACTTGGATTATGCCGAACCGCAGCCGATTTTGCGGAAACACGCAGTGTTTGCGAATTAGGAATCAGGGGGTGTCCAACTATTGTTAGGCACCCCCTGATTTTGCAAAGTTGTATAACTAACGAGTGTTACTCGCTCCAGTCGTCTATTTCACCATCGATCGAGATCTCGATCTTCTCCTGGTCAGGTGATGTATTCAAGGTAAGGGTGATGGTGTGCTGCATTGCAGGACGGAACGACATACTATACTCCATCAAATAGGCAATACCCTCCATTGTTAC
>JAGBFU010000039.1 GCA_017936285.1 Marinifilaceae bacterium
TAGATTTCACTTCGTAGCGAAGGCAATATAGCATATTGCCAAGATGGGAAGTGAAATATAAACCAAAAAGATTCTCAAAGAAACCGAAACAATTGTAAGTAATGTAAGAAATACATAAACAATAAAATTTAAACAGATTCTAAAGAGAATGAAAAGAATTACTATTGCGTTATGTTTAACCCTTCTGACCGGAGTATTCGGATGTTCTAATGAAGATAATAACGAAGAACCATACACCCCAAACTCCCCGAAAGAGAGAACTACAATATTCTATTTGGTAGGAGATAATAATTTAACAGGATACATAGCCGGCAATCTGGAGCAGATTTGCTATGGTCTGGATAGCCGCGTTGACAATGAAAAGGTAAATATTCTGGCATATATCGATCTGTTACGCAGTGATGGAGATATACCAAAACTCCCAAGCCTATACCAGATTACATATGATTCATACAAGCAGAAGGGAGACACAATATGTATTGAACGTTTTCCTGAACACAACTCTGTTTCAAAGGATAAGATTTCCGAGTTTCTGAAATATGTACAGAAAAACTTCCCTGCCGAGAGTTACTCATTGATATGGGGTTCACACGGAAACGGCTGGTATCCAAGCAAACAAACCATAAATGGAACAACAGCAAGAACACTCGGACCTGACGGTGACCAGTTTATAGAGATGGATGAGTTGCACGAAGCTATCCCCGACTCCATGACTTTCGAGTTTATGTTCTTTGATGCCTGTTTTATGGGCCAGGCAGAGCTGGCAATGCAATTCAAGGACAAGACCAAATATCTTATTGCATCGCCTACCGAAATTCCTGCCAAGGGAAACCCTTACGATTTGAATGTATCACAACTATGTACAGCATCGACTGAAGAGGAGTACAAGGAGATTTGTGAAATTTTTTGGGACAGATATACCGGTTCATGGAGAACCATATCATTGATAAAGACCGATGGTATAGACAGAGTTGCCGAGTGCTTTAAAGCTATCATTGACACATGCAGCGATGAAACTCTACGCAATCTTGACCTTATCAGAGTACAGAAATTCGATGGTACAACTGCTGTATCTGCAGGAGGCGCAGTATGTTACGACCTGCTTGATATAGCATATAATCTGTTGCAGATTGATTCCCTCAACCTGGATAGTGCCCCGGAATACAAGCAGAAATTATGGAACAATATGCGTAACTCTATTGATGCAATAATTCCCTATAAGGCCAATAGCCATTATATTGCGTCAAATGTTTCAAATATCACAATTGACACCTATTGCGGAATCAGCTCCTACTGGCCGCAATCACGCAGATCTGATGTAAACTGGTACTACTATAACTATGAGTGGTGCTACAAATCTGGAATAGAGTACGTCCTCACCTATCTGACAGACTAAAATTCTGTTTAAATTAAATAGCTATCGAGAGCAGTTATAGTAAATATAGCTGCTCTTTTATTTTATTTGCCTCCTGAGAGTGGTTTACTCCAATCATAGAACTATACGGAACAGGCTTTCCAATTACTACCTTTAAACGTAATCCTCTCTTTTTAAACGTTTCACGAGGCAATAGCAACATCTCTAAATTAACCGGTATCCTGAGCAGCCTGCGCCACTTGGCAAAGTTGTAAAAAAGATTTGAATTCTGGCCGTAAATATGTATCGGAACTATATCCCGCCTATACTGAACAGCCTTGGCAACAAAGTGTTTTTTCCACTCCAAATCACAAATTCTTCCATCAATTTTCCTACTGACAAGTCCAGCCGGAAAAATTATCACCTGAGCATCCGAGGCATAGACTCTCTCCAACTCTTTTACAGCACTCTTCGATTGTGCTCCGTGCTTATTTATCGGGACAAAAATATCATTCAGATTCTGCAAATTCATCAGAAAATCGTTCACAGGGAATTTTATAGTATCGTATTTCGCTCCCAGTAAAGCAATAAGAGCTATTCCATCAGGACCTCCAAAGGGGTGGTTAGAGGCAAATATAACCCTGCTATCGTCCTTGGGCAGATTCTCCTCGCCAATAATATCGAACGACAAATCAAGGTACTCAACTATTGCAGTTGCATAATCGAGCCCCTTTTTATCTCCATTCTCTGCAAGAAACTCATTTATCTCATCCAAATGGATTAAACGACTAAGAGATCTGTACAAAAAATTGGGTATCCACTTAGCCAAACCCGGTTTTTTCGAGGCTACCACCTCTTTGATATCAATTCGCTTTATTGCCATAACAATCTAATCAAATTGCTAAATTACCTCTTTTTTTCAACTTTTTTCAAACAGAAAGGGAAGAAAATCCGTTATAGAGTTAGAAAATTAACCAACTTAATATTTCTACTTATGAGAAAATTTATTATTATCGCGGGAGCCATCGCACTCTCTATTACTCTAAACTCATGTACTTCCCAGAAGGATATGCAGAGAGAGAATTTGCAAAGTGCGGTGATGGGCAGAACCGTACCGTCGCAACTTGAATCGTATGCGGGAGATATCACTTTTGACTATGTTATCGATTTTCTTCCCGGAGAATTCAAGAAGAATACGGTAATGACTATTACACCTATGCTGGAATACAATAACAAAATTGTAGATCTGCCCCCTATCCATCTGCAGGGAGATGCAATTAAAAACCTGAACTATCCGGTTATTCCCAACAACAAATCTACAACCTATTCAAAGGCTATGCATCTTGAGTATGAACCGGGTATGGAAAATGGAGTTCTATGGGCAGAAATTGAGACCGAGAATGGGCGAGGTACCAAGGGTGCGAGCTTTGAACCGGCTATTATCAATCCAAATGGAATTCAGGTATGGCAGGAGCAACCTCTTATGATAGATGGTGTAAAATATGTACCTATTATGGTACAGGACTATATTAACACTACTCCGATTGAGCAGGTTGGATGTATCGGATGTTACATCAATTTCCCTATGTCCCAATCTTCAATAAGCGATAAAGAGGCACACAACAAGAGCATTATTCAGGCACAACAGCAACTAAGAAATGCCCTCGCCCCAAAGGGAGCTAAAATATCAAAAGTAGTTATGGTAATATCAACATCTCCCGATGGAAGTGAAGCAGGCAATGACAATCTGACAAAAGCGAGAGCCGAGAGTGCAAAGGCTTGTTTTATGAAGGATCTGAATCTGAATTCATCGCCAAATTCAAAAAGAGGTGATTTTATCACGGAGAGTCTTATTAACGAAAACTGGGATGGCTTGTATGAGCAGCTTGAAAACTCTAAAATTCCAAATAAAGAGGCTATCGTAAAAGAGCTTAAAGCGATTAAAGAGGATAATGCCAGAAGCAATAAACTGCTTGAGTACATAAAACAATATCCAACCATCAAGAACGATATTCTACCATCACTGCGACGCGCAGATTGCTATGTATTCTACACTGTTCCGGAGTATCGCGTTGAACAAGTTGTAACATATGCTCCACAACTTGAGACCATGGTAATGACACCTCCCGCAGATTGGAAAGCATTAAATGATCTGGCTGTAGTTGCCATTCAGAATAAAAAGTACAGAAAAGCACAAAAACTTCTTGAAACCGCAGCTGTAATTGCAAAGGGTAATGCCATTGTATATAACAATATGGGAGTTGCATGTGCAGGACTGGGTAACACTACTTTAGCTACCGAACACTTCAACAAAGCACAAATCAGAAAAGAGGCAAAATACAATATGGGATTATTGTTGATGGAGAGCGGAAATTACAAAAAGGCAGAGGGATATCTGAACAACACTCCCAATATTCCATTAGCATATTGCCAACTTCAAAGAGGCGAAAACAGAGAGGCTTTGCATACATTGAAGCAGAGCGCCAAACAACATGCCGGAGATTACTATCTATTGGCAGTAGCGGCTGCTCGCTGTGGTGATGCAGATACTATGGGCGATGCCTTGAAACAGGCTTCGCAACAGAATCACAAAATGAAACATAAAGCAAAACACGATGCCGAGTTCTATCCATACAGAAAGACAGAACAGTATAAAAATGCCGTAAAATAGCAGGAGAATTGTTTTAAATTGAGTAAAAAAATTGAGTTTTGCATATCGCAAAACTCAATTTTTATATTCCTAATTCGCAAACACTTCGTGTTTCCGCAAAATCGGCAGCGGTTAACCACACTTCGTGTGCTTCTACTCCTCGCGGCTCAGCATAACCCAAGTAAACTTGGTTTCTGCATTCGCTCCGCAGCGTCGGTTCGGCATAATCCAAATAAATTTGGCTTCTGCA
>JAGBFU010000040.1 GCA_017936285.1 Marinifilaceae bacterium
AGTTAGGAGTGAACAGTTAGGAGTTAGGAGTTATGGCAAAGAGGAAGTTAATAAGATTTGCGGAGTTAGAGACTTTTGATAATGTGTACCAGCCGAAGTTTGAGGAGATTTCGGGTGGAGAGTATTGTTTGAAAGGTAAATGGGCAGAGAGGGTGTTTGGTAACAATAACCCTATTGTTCTTGAGATAGGTTGTGGAAAGGGGGAATATACCGTTGGATTGGCAAGGCTTTTTCCCAACAAAAATTTTATAGGTATTGATATTAAGGGAGCAAGAATTTGGAGAGGGGCTAAAACGGCAATCGAGGAGAAGATTCCGAATGTGGCATTTTTGCGTGCGTTTGTTGAGCAGATTGATGCAATTTTTGCTGAAGGTGAAGTTGACGAGATGTGGATTACGTTCCCGGATCCGCAAATGAATAAGGCTCGTAAGCGTTTGACCGGAAGTAAGTTATTGACACAGTATAGAAAGTATCTTAAGCCAAACGGTTTGGTTCATTTAAAAACCGATAGTGGTTTCTTATATCAATATACCGTTGAGCTTATAAAGAAGAACGGAATGACTTGCAATGTAGATAACAATGATTTGTATCTGCAAGGTGGAGCCGATGACCGAATTCTAAGTATCAGAACATTTTATGAACAGCAGTGGTTGAATCGTGGCAAAACCATTAAGTATGTTCAGTTTATGCTTGATGGCTCGGAGTCAATTGAGGAGCCCGATGTTGATATTGAAAAAGATGACTACCACTCACAGTCACAATACATGAGTGTTGTGGAGGAGTAGATTTGTGGGGTTGTAAAGTTTAAGGCTCGCATTGAATCATAATGAGATTTGAGCGAGCCTTAAAGCTTTATGGTATCTGGTAGATAAGAATTTCGGGTTCAAGGGTTTCGGGATTGGGTGACCAGGCATACAGATACTCTCCGTTATGTGATACGGCAATATATCTGACCGTTCTGTCCAGTTTGTAGTGGTTTAATGGTTTGCCGTTAGCAGTGTAACTATAGATTTCATTGCCATTAAGGTTAAAATCTTCGGTGTCTAATTCCGCTTTTGTTTTACCGCAATATAGCGCGAAATAGTTTTTGTCCGACGCGGCCAAGTCAATAAAACCGTAAATGCAGTCGTCGGTAGGGCCGGTAACTCTTATGGGAAACTCGCCTTCAATGGTTCTGCTGTCGTAATGAGATTTTGAGTAAATGTGTCGCAACATTTCATATTTGTTATCCTCTTTGAAATCGTAAAATTCAAAATATACTCCAACTAATGATGCGAAGGCAAAGCGATTGGACCCATATAGTTTTGCATAGCATCCACTCCAGTTGGCACCTCTGATATCTTTAATACTTTCGCTTGCATACTGTAGAGGCATTATATCGCCTATCTGGCATACTGAATCGCCGGATGAGTTAAATACAACCAACCGATAAGGAGATTCATCATACTTCATATTATTGATAGCATAGAACATGGTGTGCCCATTTGACAATATAACTTCAGGACCATAGGTGAAATAGTCATTAACCTTAATGGGTTCTGGTTTGCTTGTTATTTCACCTTCTGACTCGGATATACAGATACACTTCAGTTCCTGTTCGTTATAAGAAAAGTTGTTGGTTATGTACATTGAATTATCGCAAATGGTTACAGAGGTATTTGATCCCAATTCATTGGGGCCTCGCCCTTTTGAGATTAACTTTACACATTTGCCATCTTTTAAATTTATGGCTGTTGTAACTTTGTCTCCTGTGCTCCCTTTTACAACGCACCACTCTCCAATAATCTCCATATCTTCGCAGTCATCGAGCGAGTCAGAGGGAATATTTAAAACCTCGCTCTTCAGTTCAATGGTTGTTGGGAAGTCTTCGCTTAAATTGCGTATCTCATTTTTCTTTGATGAGGTACATGCTGTCAGCATTGCGATTGATATGTATAAAATGTATCTATTCATAATTTAGATATGTTTTGGGTTTGCTTTTTTATTAATTTGTTTAACACTTCTTTTGCCCCATTTGTTTAGAATTCTTGCACCAAAATAGTTCTGCGAATCGAATGATTCGAAGACCTTATTGTCATCAATTTTTCCATTGTAATCAATCATTACAACGTGGGTGCCGGGGATAACACCAAACGCTTTTACTGCAGAATTGTCCTTTAATATTGTAATGCCGGTAATTTGGGATTCGTCAATATGGTTGAACATCCCTGTAAGTAGATTAACGCTATATACTCTGTTATTAATCAAAAATAGTGAGGGCTTGTTGGTTGTCTCTTGAATCCATTTAAGGTCATGTTTGGTTACCTTATTAACTGTAGGTTCTCCAATGATGAATATTGTTGAATCAATATTGAGTGTATTGTCGAGAGTCATGATTTTTGCAAGAAGTGTTGTTGGTGCATCTTGTTTGGGCTCCTCTTTTTTTGTGGTAACAACAATAACTCCGTTAGCTCCCTTTTCGCCATACACCGAGGTGGCTCCCTCAGGTAGGACATCAATACTCTCAATCTTTTGGGGATCAAGATCTTTAATCTTGTGCGATTCATAAATTACCCCATCTACTACGTATAGGGGTGCTTTTGTAACTCTACTATCTTTAACAATCACATTTGACTCAGTTTGAATAGCGTTCGGAATTTGGTAGGGTTGCTCTAATTTCTTGGTCGATACTCCAATTACACAAATGTCGTTTTTTTCGGTGTTTGTTGTATCCTGCTTTCTGATTTCCAATTGAGAGTTTTTATCATCAATTGTGATAATTGTCTGTTGCTCGCCTATTGCAAATGTATTCATTGCAAAGATGGTTGCCAAAGCTACGCTACTAAGTGCTTTTCCTGCAAACTTAATGCTGCCACGTTTACTGTTTTTCATCTCCATAAATCGTTGTTTTATTGTTGAACTATTGAATTCGTTAACCAATTTCAGTCTGTTTTGTGTAAATACATCCAGAAGATAGTTTTGGTATAGAGCTATATCCTCTTCGCGAAGTAAAACACCTTTATCGGCTTGAAACTCATGTACCTTCTTTAGCTCTTTCCGAATAAGCATCAATATGGGATTGAACCACATGGTTGTGCATAAAATTTCGATAATCCAAAGGTCGATATAGTGTTTGTTTCTGATGTGTTCATATTCATGTTTAAGAACAATGTCCAATTTCTCACCATATAACTCCATGGGGATAAAAATGGTATTACAATAGGAGAATGGCGATCTAATCTTATCGTTACTAATAATGGTTATCCTATTGTTGATACTCCGGGCCTCGCCTATTTTTAATTTCATTACTCTATGGTGCGAAATTACTATTCGTAGGGTTTGAATAACAACTCCTGTCAAATAGAGAATAATCAGCCATATATGCAAAGGTATCCCTTCACTTTGCTCCTCCATATTTGTGTTGAACGATGCCTCATTATCAATCGGAATAGAGGCGTTTGGAATCTCGGGGAGTGTAATATAGAGAGGTTCGGGAGTGAATATCTCTATTCTGAATATTGATAGCAGTATGGCCACTATTGGGATTGACAATAGTATCATTCGATTGGTGTTGTAACCACCGCGCTCTTTATAGATTAGGTGGTATAGCACCATAAGCAAAGCTGATGTAATAACCAATTTTGCAATAGGTAGTATGTATGTATAGATAGTTTCCATTGTGGTTATTTTTTGTGGCTGTTTATTATTTCAATCAATTCATCAATTTCGTTTTGGCTAAGATTTTCGTTTTCAGCGAAAAATGATACCAATGAGCTGAATGAGCCTTTGAAGAGTGTCTGTTTTATGTTGTGCATAAATCCTGATAGGTACTCCTCTCTCTTTACAAGAGGGTAGTATCTATGACTTTTGCCTAATTGTTTGTAGCCTACAAATCCCTTTTGCACAAGTATGCGGATAAATGTCGATACTGTGTTATAGGCCGGTTTGGGGTCCGGTAGCTCCTCTAACAGGTCGTTGACAAATGCTTCCTGTTTATCCCAAAGCAGGTTCATTAGTTGAAGTTCTGCTTTTGTAAGTTCTTTATTGTTTTGCAGTGCCATATTTTTCTTCTTATTTGTGTAACGTATTCGTGCAGTAACTAAAATTTTAGTTCTGCGACTGCAAAGTTATAACTAAAAATTTAGTTTCAAAATATTTTGTATATTTTTTAACTAAAAAATTAGTTGATGATTTTTGGGGTGGCAGCAATTCCTTTCTATATAATAGAAGCTCCGATGATAGGGTTTGGCTTTATGGAGCAAACAGAGTTGCCTGAGTATAAATCGTACACTTTGAAACCATTAGATTTCCAAACGGATAGTTTCAAATAATTTAGATGGCATTGAGGTTGGGTTACCAAATTCAATGCCATCTCTGTTTTAGATTAGTTTTCCGTTGAGGATTATCTGTTTGATGATTGGGGTTTGGTGGCTATAGGGGATGAAGGCCAATGAGGGAATAGGCTTTGTAATGATAAGATTTGCCTTTTTACCTATTGTAATTGATCCCACTTTGTCACTTACACCCATTGCGTATGCAGAGTTTATTGTGCAGGCATTAAGAGCCTGCTCCGGAGTTAAGCGCATTTTAATGCAACCCATTGCCATTACAAAACGCATGTTTCCACTTGGCGATGAACCGGGGTTATAATCTGATGCGAGTGCAACTCCTAAACCTGCGTTTATATACTCTTTTGCTGCTCCGTATGGCATTCCTAAGAAGAATGATGCTCCGGGAAGCATGGTTGGCATGGTTTTAGAGCCTCGAAGAGCCTCGATTTCTGCAGGTGTTGTACGTTCAAGGTGATCAACCGACAGGGCATTGTATTTTACTCCTATCTGTACACCTCCCGATACATCTAACTCGTTGGCGTGGATTTTAGGTTCTATACCAAACTCTGCCGCTTTTTCAAGTATTTGGGCTGTCTGCTCAATGGTGAAGAAACCTTTGTCGCAGAACACATCGACATAGTCAGCCAACTGCTCTTTGGCAACAGCAGGTATCATATCTTGACATACATGGTCAACGTACTCTTGTTGACGACCGGTATAGGCACGTCCAACAGCATGTGCTCCAAGGAATGTAGCTTTGATTGTTAGTGGCGATGACTCTTTGATGCGTTTGATTACGCGGAGCATTTTGATTTCATCTTCAAGAGTCAGTCCATAGCCGCTCTTTATCTCAATAGCTCCTGTACCCATTGCAATAACTTCATTAACTCGCTCCATGGCTTGTTGGTAGAGCTCCTCTTCCGAGGTGTTGTGCAACAGATCTGCAGAGTTCAGTATTCCTCCTCCGCGTTTTGCTATCTCTTCGTATGTCAGACCGGCAATCTTGTCGCGGAACTCTCCATCTCTGCATCCAGCATAGACAATGTGGGTGTGTGAGTCGCAGAAGGAGGGCAGTACGTATCCTCCGTTGGCATCGATTACCTCATCGAAGCTCTCTTCGGGTTGCGAGGGTTGCCCCTGGCCGAAATTGATTATTGAGCCCTCGCCCATTATCAGGTAGGCGTTGTTTATGCTTTGAACTTCGTTCATCGCGCTACCCTCAAGGCGCAGCACGTCGGCAGGAAGAATACCTGCCAAGGTGCCTATGTTTTTTATAAGTGTTGCCATTGTTTATCGGATAAAGAGTATTGAACGTTCAATGTGCGGATGCATGTATGTGTCGTCGTCGATAAATGGCACGCATTTACGATACTCGGCATAGATTTGCTCAAGTATAGGCGAGGTTTTTGCAGGACGACGGAACTCTAATGCTTGGGCAGTGTTGAACAGTTCGATAGCCAATACTCGTTCGGTGTTATCGACAACTCGTACAAGTTTGGTAGCTGCATTGGCTCCCATACTTACGTGGTCCTCTTGTCCCTGTGATGAGGGTATTGAGTCGGCCGACGATGGCATACAGAGAGTTTTGCTTTGGCTGACAATCGATGCTGCAGTGTATTGAGGTATCATAAATCCGCTGTTTAAGCCCGGTTTTGCAACAAGGAAGTTTGGCAATCCTCGTTGACCTGAGATTAGCTTGTAGGTTCTTCTTTCAGAGATGTTTGATAGCTCGGAAAGTGCAATTGCAAGCATATCCATTGGGATTGCAATTGGTTGCCCGTGGAAGTTTCCTGCCGAAATTATCAAATCTTCGTCGGGGAATACTGTGGGGTTGTCTGTTGCACTGTTTATTTCGATTTCAATTACCGATTTTACGTAGCGGATGGTATCTTTCGATGCTCCGTGTACCTGAGGTATGCAGCGGAATGAGTATGGGTCCTGAACATGTATCTTTGGACGTTTAATCAATTCGCTTCCCTCAAGCAGCTCCATCATACGTGCCGCTGTATCGATTTGGCCCTTGTGTGCGCGTACTTGGTGTACTTGTGGGTAGAATGGCTCTATGCGACCATCAAAGGCCTCAAGAGACATTGCTCCAATCTTATCTGCCCAATCAGAGAGACGCTCGGCTTGAATTAATGACCATACTGCGTGGGCACTCATGAATTGGGTTCCGTTCAGCAGTGCCAATCCCTCTTTTGATTGCAACTTAATTGCCTCCCATCCAAGCTCTCTCCAAAGTTCGCTTGCTTCACGAAGTTCCCCTTTATAGTTTACCTGTCCCATACCGATAAGTGGCAGACACATGTGTGCAAGGGGGGCCAAATCGCCCGATGCTCCAAGTGAGCCTTGTTGATATACTATTGGAAGTATATCGTTGTTGAACATATCGATTAACCGCTCTACGGTGATAAGTTGTACACCTGAATAGCCGTATGAGAGTGATTGGATCTTCAACAACAACATTAGTTTTACAATTGCGGGGCGAACCTCTTCGCCTGTTCCGCAAGCGTGTGACATAACTAAGTTGTGCTGGAGTTGAGACAAATCTTCAGCGGGAACGGTTATGTTGCAGAGTGAACCGAATCCTGTGGTTACTCCATATACGGGACGGTCTATATCCTCCATTTTGGTGTCCAGGAACTTTCTGCACTTCTCTATGGCAGCTTTTGATTCTGAGCTAAGCACCAACTTCTCGCCGTTGTCGATTATCTCTCTAACTCTCTCTATGGTTAAATGTTCATTCGATATTGTGTGTGTCATGGCCTATGGTTTAAAATAGATTCTTTGTTGCTTCAATAATTGTCTGGTCATCAGCAATGTTAGGTAGTGTAACCTTTAGTCCGGGAGTGCGCTCCATTTCACGTTTGATGGCACTCATTGCTCCTTGATTTCTTGCCCAGCTGCGACGTGCAATTCCGTTGTTTACATCCCATAGAAGCATCTCTTCAATGTGGCGATCTGAGTCGGCAGAGCCATCGATAACCATTCCGAATCCTCCGTTCATAACCTCGCCCCAGCCAACACCGCCTCCATTGTGAATAGAGACCCATGTTGCTCCTCGGAAACCATCGCCTATTACATTTTGAACGGCCATATCGGCTGTAAAGCTTGAGCCATCGTAAATGTTCGAGGTTTCACGGAATGGAGAGTCGGTTCCCGATACATCATGGTGGTCACGGCCAAGTACGATAGGAGCACTGATTTCTCCGTTTTTAATTGCTTGATTAAAGGCGAGGGCAATCTTGGTTCTGCCTTCGCAGTCTGCATAGAGAATACGGGCTTGCGAGCCAACTACAAGACGGTTTCTTCCTGCCTCCTCAATCCAGTGGATATTATCCTCCATCTGTCCCTGAATCTCCTGAGGAGCAGTTGCAGCAATCTCTTTCAGTACCTCTACGGCAATTGCATCGCTCTTTGCCAGGTCGTCGGGGTTCTGTGACATGCAGACCCAACGGAACGGACCGAATCCGTAGTCGAAGAATAGTGGTCCCATTATATCCTGTACGTATGATGGGTATTTGAATTTACCGTTAGGTAGTAGAATGTCGGCTCCTGCTCTCGATGCCTCAAGTAGGAATGCGTTACCATAATCGAAGAAGTACATTCCCTTCTCGGCAAGTCTATTGATTGCTGCTGCATGGCGACGCAAGGAGGCTTGAACACACTCTTTAAAGCGCTCAGGCTCTTCGGCCATCATTGTTTTTGACTCTTCATAGCTATATCCTACGGGATAGTAACCTCCTGCCCATGGGTTGTGGAGCGAGGTTTGGTCGGAACCCAAATCTACGTGGATATTCTGGTCGGCAAGACGCTCCCACAAGTCAACCACATTTCCCTGGTAGGCAATCGATACCACCTCTTTTTCACTGCATGCCTTTTGTATGCGAGGAATCAACTCGTCAAGATTGTCGTGGATTTCATCAACCCAGCCCTGCTCATAGCGTTTCTGTGCAGCCAATGGGTTTACCTCGGCAACTACGCTTACCACTCCCGAAATTACTCCGGCTTTAGGTTGTGCTCCGGACATTCCGCCAAGTCCTGCGGTAACGAAGAGCATGCCTTTCATATTCTGTTGAGTGCCCGGAATACCTTTGGCTTGAAGTTGTTTGCGTGCGGCATTCATAACTGTGATTGTGGTTCCGTGCACAATTCCCTGTGGGCCGATGTACATATATGATCCAGCTGTCATTTGTCCGTATTGCGATACTCCAAGTGCGTTGAATCGCTCCCAATCGTCGGGCTTAGAGTAGTTAGGAATAACCATTCCGTTGGTTACAATTACGCGAGGGGCATCTTTGTGGCTTGGGAATAGTCCAAGAGGGTGTCCTGAATACATAACCAATGTCTGTTCGTCGGTCATGGTTGCCAAATATTGCATTACCAATCGGTATTGCGCCCAGTTCTGGAATACGGCTCCATTACCTCCGTATGTAATCAATTCGTGAGGATGTTGTGCCACACGATAATCCAGGTTGTTCTGAATCATTGCCATTATGGCAGCGGCCTGTTTTGATTGAGCAGGGTACTCATCAATGTGGCGTGCATACATTTCGTAGTCCGGACGATAACGGTACATGTATATTCTGCCATACTCTTTCAACTCCTTGGCAAACTCTTCTGCCAATTGAGCATGTTGCTCCTTGGGGAAGTAGCGAAGTGCATTCTTTATGGCAAGAATCTTCTCGTCGGAAGTGAGAATCTCCTTGCGCTTCGGAGCGTGGTTGATACTTTTGTCGTATGGTTTTGCTACCGGAATCTCGGCAGGAATTCCCATTAATATATCTTGTTGGAATTGATTCATGACTTCTGTTTTAAAGGATTAAATCTTTGAGTTTACAATCTCAAGAATTTCGCTCTCTTCGGTGAGGGCTGCACAACCAATCTGCTCTGCTTCGGTGACAAGTTTGTCGGCAATCTCGCGGTCTGCAAGTCCTGCTGCGTTAATCTTGACATTCAACAGTGCTCCAAGAACGGCAGAACGGGCTGCTAATGCTCCCACTCCTGCGTCGGAAACAGAGTTCGGATTGCCCTCCATTGCCATGGCGCGTACAATTGGGAATACCTCGTATGCAGCCTTCATGGTCTTTAGTGGAACCTCGGTCGCATATAGTGTTGCAGCCTCCATTGCTTTGTTACGAGCCTCTTGCTCCTCAGCACTTCCCTTTGGCATACCGATAGCCTCCATTATCTTGTTGAATGCGGCAGTGTCCTCGTCCACCAAAGCCAATAGTTTACTTAGAACAGCTTGTCCCTTGTCTGCCCACTCCGAGAACTCTTTCCAACGAGCATCCCATCCCGGTTTATGCGATGACAGGTTGGCAACCATTGTTCCAAGTGCAGCACCAAGTGCACCCATGTAGGCTGATATCGAGCCACCTCCTGGAGCCGGAGACTCCGATGCGGTCTCGAATGCGAAATCCTTGCAACTCATTCTTATAAGCTTTTCGCGCTTTGCAGCCTGAGCCTCGCTCTCCATCATATATTCAACAACCTTCTCTTTGGGGTTGAATGGTTTTAAATCGTCCAATCCCATAGATTTGATTGCGATGCGGATAATCTCATCTTCGGCAATTCCTGTTGAGCGTTGTTGCTTTTCAAGGAAATAACGACCGGCCTCGATGAGGGTTCTTTTTGGAACAAGTCCTACAATCTCGGTACCTGTAACTCTTACTCCACGTGCTGCTGCAGCTCTGCAAACCTCATCGAATGCAACGTGAAGAGGAGTGGTGTTTATATCTGTTATATTCATTGAAACCTGAGCAATTCCATACTCGTCAATGTACCAGCCGATGGCCTTACAACCTTTCAATGTTCCGGGAATTGTTACGGTGTTGCCATTCTCATCTTTAACAATCTTTCCGGTGATAGGGTTGCCTTCGCGCATTGGACGTCCTTTTTCACGCACATCGAATGCAATGGCATTTGCACGGCGTGTCGATGTGGTGTTCAGGTTATAGTTTACTGCGATAAGGAAATCGCGTGCTCCAACATTTGTAGCACCGCATTTTGCAGCACGCTCGGTATAGCTGTCAGGACCAAAATCGGGTTTTCTGATTGGGTCGGTAATCTTCTCGGGAAGAGCCTCGTACTCGCCGGCACGGCATACTGCAAGGTTCTTACGCTCGGGTTTTTGTGCCGCTGCCTCGTAACAGTAACATGGAATCTCCAATTCATTAAAAATGCGCTCAGCCAGTTTTTGTGCTAACTTAGCGCACTCCTCCAATGTGATTCCTGCAATAGGGATAAGTGGAAGCACGTCGGTTGCTCCTGAACGAGGATGGGCACCATGATGATGTCGCATATCAATTAACTCTCCGGCACACTTTACTCCCTGGAATGCTGCCTCGACAACGGCTTCAGGTGAACCGACAAAGGTCACTACGGTTCTGTTTGTGGCCTCGCCCGGATCAACATCCAATACACTCACACCTCCTGACTTTTCGATTGCACTTACAATCTTGTCGATAACCTCTCTGTTGCGCCCCTCACTGAAATTGGGTACACATTCAATGATTCTGTTCATGTTATTAGAATCTGTTTTAAATTTATTGTTTATGCCTTATTTACACTGCTTCAAATAGTTTCGGATTCTTTGAGAATCTTTTTGGTCTATATTTCACTTTCCATCTTGGCAATATGTTATATTGCCTTCGCTACGAAGTAAAATCTATACTCAAAAATTTTTCTCAAATAATCTCGAAATAAATTTAAAACAGCTTCTATTCTTATTTTGTTTTATTGTTTTCTTTCAATCTCTTGCAGACTCTCTAACTTCTTCTTGCGTAGGAATCCGTTAATATCTTCAAGGTGTTCGGTAACTTTTCCGCCTCCAAATTCATAAACTTTTGTAACCAAGCCGTTAAGGAAGTCGCGGTCGTGCGATACCACAATAACGGTTCCCTCGAAGTCAAGAAGAGCGTTTTTAAGAATGTCTTTGGTCTTCAAATCCAAATGGTTAGTAGGCTCGTCAAGAATCAGCAGATTCACAGGTTGCAAAAGCAACTTAATCATAGCCAAACGGGTACGCTCACCACCTGAAAGTACCTTAACCTTTTTGTCAATATCGTCGCCACTGAACATAAAGGCACCCAAAAGGTTTTTGGTGTTGCTCTTCAGTTCAAGTGGGGTAACATCGTCAACGGTTTGATAAACCGATAGCGATTCGTTCATAAGCGAGGCCTCGTTCTGTGCAAAGTAGCCTATTTGAACGTTGTGTCCAATGGTCAATTTGCCGGTATAGTCGGTAATCTCGTCCATGATGCACTTAACCATTGTTGATTTACCCTCGCCGTTTCGGCCCACAAAGGCAACCTTTTCTCCACGTTCAATTGTGAACGAGGCTTCATTAAATATATTTTTGGCTCCGTAACTCTTGCTTACCTCACTTGCAATAACAGGGTAGTTTCCTGAGCGTGGGGCAGGGGGAAACTTTAGGCGAAGTGCCGAGGTATCCTCTTCATCAACCTCGATAATCTCAAGCTTCTCCAACATACGAACGCGCGATTGTACCTGCAATGTTTTAGAGTATGTACCCTTGAAACGCTCAATAAAGTCCTTTGTCTCGGCAATCATCTTCTGTTGGTCTTCGTACTGCTTCTGCTGTTGTGCTCGGCGCTCTTTGCGAAGCTCTAAATATTGTGAGTAGTTTACTTTGTAGTCGTATATGCGACCCATTGTAACCTCGATTGTACGAGTGGTAATCTTATCGACAAATGCACGGTCGTGCGAGATTACAACTACAGCCTTGCCATTCTCAACCAAGAACTCCTCTAACCACTGAATAGAGTCAATATCAAGGTGGTTGGTTGGCTCGTCGAGAAGAAGTACATCTGGATTTTTAAGCAGCATCTTTGCAAGCTCAATTCGCATTCGCCAACCTCCGCTGAACTCTGATGTGGGTTTGTCAAGCTCTTCGCGTTTAAATCCCAATCCAAGCAGAGTCTTTTCCACATCTGCTTCGAAGTGGGTAAGGTCAATGCTGTAGAACTTCTCGCTGAGAGTAGATACATCCTCAATGATTTTGTAGTACTCGGGCGAGTCATAGTCGGTGCGTGTTTCAAGCTGTTTGTTAAGTTCGTTTATCTGCTCCTCCATGGCAAAGAGGTGGGCAAATGCCTGCGATGCCTCTTCGCGAACAGTTCTGCCATCCTCGGTCATAAGGTGCTGAGGAAGATATGCAATGACTGTATCTTTAGGGTAGCCAACATTTCCACGGGTTGGTTTCTCAACTCCTGCCAAAATTTTCAACAGCGTTGATTTCCCGGCTCCGTTTTTACCCATAAGGGCAATACGGTCCTTTTCGTTTATTTGAAACGATATATCTTTGAATAGCGCACGGCTGCCAAATTCAACGGTAAGACTATCAACTGAAATCATTGTGGTTTAGTTTAGCTTATCTTGAATGATATTGGTTAATACTTGTGTAAGAGTAGTGCCCATTGCACGAACCATTTGGGGTACAAAGCTGTTTGCAGTCATTCCCGGTGTTGTGTTCACCTCAAGCATAATTACCTTCCCGTTTGAAACAAATCCATCGACACGAATAATTCCGCTACAACCCAAAATGTCGTAAACGTTGCTTGCCATGGTTTGAATCTGCTCTGCAATCTCTTCAGTAAAGCGGCCCGGAATAATCTCGTCGGTCATGCCTGTTGTGTATTTGGCCTCGTAGTCGAAAAATTCATTCTTTGGAACCACCTCGGCAATCGGGAATACCACCTTTTTGTTGCCGAATTTATACACTCCGCAGGTAAACTCGGTTCCGTCAATAAAGCTCTCGATTACCACATCGGAGCACTTCGAGAATGCCAATTCAAGTGCGGGTTGAAGAGCCTCAACGGTTTTGACTTTGGTAACACCGAAACTTGAGCCCTCGCCACTCGGTTTTACAAAACATGGGAGCCCGACTTCCTCGATAATCTCATCTATGCTGTAGCCCTCACCTTTACGCAAAAGAACGGGTTTTGTGGTTTCAATGCCCATTCCGCGCAGATATGTGGTGCAGGTGTATTTATCGAATGTTATTGCCTCTACACGAACGTTGCTGGTTGAGTAGGGAATGCCCATCATGTCAAGATAGCCTTGTAGCAGACCGTTTTCGCCGGGTACTCCGTGGATGGTTATGTAGGCAAAGTGGAATATGATTGTTTCGCCATCAATTGTGCATGAAAAGTTATTTTTATCAACCTGATACTCTTTTTCATTGGCAATAACTTTCCAGTCACGGCCTTTAAGTATCATGAAATATTTGTTGAAAAGCTCACTATCAATGGCTTCGAATATATTTTTTCCTGATTTGAGCGACACTTCGTACTCGCTTCCGTCGCCTCCGCAAATTACTACAACATTTCTCTTTGTATCCATATTTAATCTAATCTTTGAAAGTTCTTCTATTCGTTCACAACCATTTGGTTGGTTGACTGAATTTAACATTCAAAGTTAGTGAAAAATTGGATTCATATAAGGGGCTTACGGATATTTATTTCAGTAGTTCTGGGGCGAGGGCGGATTTATTGTTTTGTATTGATAAATTGCTGTATAACATTAAAATTGTCGTTGTTATACGAAATAGCTGAAGTTATGTAGCCGTTTGGACCAATTTTACATAAAATAGGAAATTCATGCTTTACGATACCCATGTTTTCAGTGATGGGATTATTAATATAATATATGTTGTTTTGAAGATTGGCCCTTCTTGCGTATGCGTACATAGTGGTCATTTCACTCTTAGGAGAGATAATTTTGACTTTATCTTTTAGAGGGGTAAGATTGTCAATCTTAATTAAGATATTATCTATACATGACAAACAGGTGTAGAAAGGAATAATAAGAACAAAATCTCCTTCTTTTATTATACTCTCAATATAGTGTGGTTGGTTAGTTTTGTCGTAAATAGAATCAGATATGTATATGTTGTTACTTTCTATTCTATTACATAGGATTAATTCATCTTCAGTTCTTTTTAATTTATATTTTAGTAATGTTGCTTGATTTACAATCTCTTGATTACTATGAGTGAATTGCGCCTTCTGTTTAGTGTATAATACGACTAATGTAATGTTATTGCACAGTAAAATAGCTATAACAATATAGTTGAAGATAGAATTAAAACTCCTTGACATGGTATAGTAAAATGCAATTGTTGTTGTCTGGATTTATATTTTTTATTCTGTCTGAAATTTCTTTGTATTTATTATGATTTTTTAGGTTATTCATATTGCTTTGCCAATCATAAACGGGTAAGGTGGCTATTAGATTGTTGCAATTGTCAAATCCCATAAAATGGGGTAGATACCTGTAAAAGGTACAATCATCCTTACATTCTGAATTGAATGAAAGGAATTTATGATTCTTAGTTGATTTGTTATATACGAAGATATAGGCATATCCATTATTAAGAACTTCACAATTAAATGATAGTATAATGTTAGTAAAATTCTCATAGTAATAACTAACTGATGCTTGATTTGCTTTTATTGCCGTAATAGTTCCTACTCCAGGTATATATGCAGATTCGTATTCTCCTGTATTTTGGTGTTGTCCAAAGTCAAGATGTCGAGCTAATTCAATTTTATCAGCATTAATATTATAAATTTCAGTTGCTCCGCTCCTTAGAAGTTGAACCTGTGTTCCCATTTTATTAAATGCATGCCGGTATTCTTCGCTATATCCTTCGTGATATGGTAACCCTTGAAATAGTATTTTTTCGCTGTTTATATCGAAAACTGTAACGTTATTATATCCGGTACATCCGTACATAGCAATAATAGAGTCGTTTATGTTACATATTCTATTATTACATATTGAGCGAGGATCATTATTATGATTTAAATATATCTCTCTTATAGGATTTCCGATAGAGTCAAACAATGATAATTTACGGATTCGCTCATCTGACACTAAAATATTTTTATTAGATAGTATGCAGAAATCGCACATTTCGAGGAATTCAAAAGGTCCGCGTCCGCGAGTTCCAATTGAAAATAAAAATTTTCCACTATAATCGAAGGTAAAAACAGTATTGGATATTGCATCCATAATGAACAATTTTTGTCCATCAGCAATAATCTTGTTATAAGAACCTATAATGCAGCTATCATTGGTTTCTAATGTAATTATTTGAACTGAGTCAATAGCCTCAGACAACATTGTTACGTTGTCTTTATTTTCAAGGGGTATGTCAATTTCTATACAATTTTCAGTAGGTTTAATGTTTTCAGATTGCATTCTGTTACATCCATAATATAGGATTATGGATGTAATGATAAATGCCAATTTTATTTTATTATTCAAAAAACTCCACATCATCGCCTTCGCAAATCAATTTGAGATCTTGTTCTATTAAGTTGTTTTTATAACAAGCATTTGAGCCTTGCTGGATTTCTGAACATAACTCTTGATTGCCATTACTTTTACAGCGTAAAGAGAATCCTGATTTACCATTTTTGCAAGTACAATCAACTTTTTTCAATCTATCCCCGGGATTATAGTTTGTTTCTCCAGTTGTAATAGCTTCGTTATTTGTTAAGAATAATTCACTTTTGGAAAAATTTGACAAAATACAAATTGCTGTCAATGTTATAGAAACAGCAAGAGTAAATGTTCCGTAGATGATGTTCCGTGTTTTCATAGTTTTTCAAGTTAATTTTCTGCAAAAGTAAAAAAAACATCTACTTATGCAAATATTTCTTTTACTTTACCCACTTTTTGGCGAAGACGGTGATTATGAAGGCAGGGATGGTGCTAATCATAATCCATTGGAAGAAACCGATATAGCCGATATGCTCCTGAATGTATCCCGACATCATGCCCGGAAGCATCATGCCAAGTGCCATAAATCCGGTGCATAGCGAATAGTTTGCGGTGGCGTTTTTGCCTTGACTGAACTGCAACATAAAACAGGTTAGTGCGGTGAATCCGAAGCCGTAGCCAAGCTGCTCTATACATACGCAGGTCGAGATTGCAACCGAACTTTCGGGGAGTGCCCATGCCATCCACAAATAGACCAGATTGGGGATGTTCATGGCGATGGTCATAGGCCACATCCAGTAGTTTAACCCCTTTTTCGAAATAGCAATTCCTCCTAGTATTCCACCAATGGTAAGGGCAAGAACGCCCAATGTGCCATATATGAATCCTACTTGGGTAGTTTCCAATCCCAAACCTCCGTTTTGTACTTTGTCCAATAGGAATGGCGATGATATTTTTACCAACTGAGCCTCGGCAAAGCGGAATAGCAGAATAAATAGCAGAGCAATAGCAATGCCGGGTTTCTTAAAAAAATCTGCAAAGATTTTGATGAACGAGGCCTCGCCCATAGGTCCTGTAAGTCGCATTGAATCTGCGCTTGGGCGTGGTAATGTTCGCATGTGGAGCAGTGCAATAAGTATAAACAGAACAGCTGTCACTCCTATCGCAACAGCCCAACCTTCAGGATAGTAGAGTGCTTTGGGTTCGATTGCAAAGTAGCGTTTTTCAAGCATGCCGGCAACCATTACAACTCCGCCTTGACCTGCAATTACTGCCAAGCGATAGAAGGTGTTTCTGATTCCAACAAAGTACGCTTGTCGCTCTTGGTTAAGTCCCAACATATAGAAGCCGTCGGCGGCAATGTCGTGAGTTGCCGAGGCAAAGGCCAATAACCAGAAGAATGCCAAGGTGTAGCGGAAGAAATTGGGGGCAGGGAGAAGCATGGCAACTCCGGCCAACCCACCGCCAATAACTATTTGCATGGCTATTATCCACCATCGTTTACTTTTGAACATATCTACTATGGGGCTCCATAGGGGTTTTATTACCCATGGCAGATATAGATAGCTTGTGTATAGAGCTATATCGCTGTTTGAAATTCCCAATCGGGCATACATTGCCACTGCCACATTCATTACTATTACGTAGGGCAGTCCCTCGGCAAAATATAGTGTGGGGACCCAACCCCATCCGTTACTCTTTTTCATGTTATATGTTTTTCATTCTTACAGTTTCGATATATGCTTGTATATTTTCTATGCATATTGTTTTAGCTTTTAGTATAATTCAGTCAGGGTGGAGCCGGGGAAGTAGTGGGCAAGAATCTGTTGATATGAATAGCCTTTGCTTGCCATAACGGCAGCTCCAATCTGGCACAATCCAACTCCATGACCCCATCCTGCGCCATGTAGTGTAAAGCCTTGTTTGTTTCGTTCAATAATAAATGCCGAGCTGTATAGATGACTCTCAGAGAGGGCTTTCCTGATTAACAACTCTTTTCCTATAACCTCGGTTCGCTCGGTTCCTACAATTTTTAGTTTGGTCAAGCGTCCCGATACTCCGCGTTCAATTGGGATTAAATCTTTGATAGTTCCAAATGAGTAACCCAATCTTTTGGCAATAAGGTTTGATAGTTGCTCTGTTGTATAGTCAACTCTCCAGCGGTAAAAGTCGGGGGTTTCAAGGTCGTAGTTGTTTAGAACAGTACCTAAAATGTTTTTATCGGTGGTGTTGCAGAAACTATCCTTTGAACCTTGCATTATCCACTCTTTTGCCTGCTCTTCGCTCTCGATTTTTATGGGCGAGGCCTCGCCCATAGGAGCATCGATTACTTTGGCAAGGTAGGGGTGTTCTGCCTCTTCCCAGGCCGATTCGAAAAGTTCTGTTATACCTCCGCAACACTTTGAGAAGCGAGCATCGCATATTTTGCCATTGAAGGTTAATACCTCGCCATGGGTTGTTGCAAGTGCTTTGATTACCTGGGGTGTTGAGGCATTGCTGATTCCCTGGTAGCGTTGGCAGTGGTCATCGGCGCATACATCGAAGTTCAAGTGGTCTTCGCGGTCCCACCACTCAATGCGTTCGCCCTTTTCGCTGTTGCGGATTTGCTTTGCTCCATTTAGCTCTTTTTGCTTTTCGCGTTGTGCAAGCAGCCAACTGCGTGAAATGACTGCGTGTGCTTTTAGAAGCTCCTCGGGCGAGTTCGCACTCATCTCCGACGATATTACACTCTGCAAATATAGCTCTAATGGTAACTCATTTACGGCTGTAAAGTGTGAGCCCTCGTCTATAAATTTTAGTGTTCCTTTAAATTTCTGGTTTTCATTGCGCTCCCAATGAAAGTTTATTCCGATGGTTACGTTTAATAAATCGAAATCGGAATGTTCTATATCAACGGGTTCGAAACTAAGGGGAATTGTTGTCGGTTCGCCATTCAGGGTAACGGCTCCACTCTTTTCCTGCTTGATTGTTCCATGAAAATCCTTTATGCGGTTGCCAAGCGAATCCTTGAATTCACCATTAAGCTGAAACTCTATAGTATTGGCAAACATTATGCCAACTTGTATGTTGGGTTGGTCAATTTTCATGAGTTATTGGTTGTCTTGGTTTATGAGATTTACTACAACTTTTACCATTATGTCTTTCTCTTCTGTGCGGCTTTCTGCAATCATTAGCGTAAGAGCAACCAGAGTATTATCTGCTATTCGTTTGCTGCCATCGGTACGATATAGAATTCCATTACGTTCCATAAACCATAGGAATAGCATTGCTGCTATGCGTTTGTTTCCATCGCTGAATGAGTGGTTTTTAGTAACAAGATAGAGCAACATTGCAGCCTTCTCTTCAATGCTCGGGTAGAGTTCAATGCCGTCAAATGTTTGGTAAATTTGTTTTATTGAACTTTTGAATGAGTTGTCTTTTTCGTTTGCAAAAAGGGCACTTTCGCCAAATTTTTCTTTAAGTCCATGAATAGCTTCCATCGCATTTTCGTATGTGGCATGAAAGCGTTCATCTTTGGTTGTGTTTTCTATAGTTAGTTGTTGGTAGTCATAACGGTCAAGAGTATCAAGCGCATAGACATAGTCTGTAACAACCGATATTAATCCAATAGATTGGTCATCGGTAAGTTTTTCTTGCGATGTTACCGTATGTGCAAGCAGGCGTACAACCTCTTTAAGTTCGTTATATCGGTCGATTTTTATTTTGTCGTTTATGGCATAGCCTTTGATAATATAGTCTTTTAATATTTTGTTTGCCCATTGACGGAATCGAGTACCATTGATAGATTTTACACGATAACCAACAGATATAATAACATCAAGGTTATAAAACTCTGTATATTTTGTTTGTGTATGTCCTTCTCTGCGACCGTATTTCTCGGTGTGTGCAATTTTTGCACATACCAAACTCTTTTCTAATTCTCCTTCTTTAAAACAGTTGTTTATATGTCGTGTAATGACGGTTCTGTCGCGTCCAAATAGCATTGCCATTTGGCTTTGAGATAGCCAAACGCTCTCGTTTTCTAATTTTACATCAAGCCGGATAGTATTGTCCTCGCTTGTGTATATTGCTATTGGCGATGATTCAAGTTCGCCAACTTGTATGTTGGGTTGGTCAATTTTCATTGGTTATAGGGTTGTGGGCGAGACTTGTGTGTAAAGCTTTTTTAAAAGTTCGGCCGATTTGTATTTTTCAAAGTCTGTAGGGCGTGGTGCAATAATCAAACCTCCCATATCAACAGCTCCCGGACTAAACATTATTCTGTCGGGGTCATCAAGGAAAAACTCCTTAGGGCGATGTTCCGAACGAGGCATAAAAATCAGATTGTACTGTTGATTCTCGTACCAAGCAATCAGATTCATACGAACTTCGGAGTCCCCATCATATAGAGTATATTCGGTAATCTCTTTTTTGAAAAGCTCTATGACTCTCTCTAATGAACCGGACTTAAAAAGTGTTGCAGCTCTAAGATACTCTTCTGCACGGAATACCTCTCCATCTTGTTCATCCTTGAATATAGTTCTGTTTCGGCTATCCTCTTCGATGGGCATCTCGCCTCTCGGAATTAGCTGGAAATGGGCATGGTCAAGGGCCGATGCTCCACTTTTGGGGCCATTGTAAAAGGCTGTATATCCATTGAAATCAAATGCTAACTCTAACAGGTCAGCCACTCTTCCCTCAATAAGTTGTGGTACGTGTTGCGCATCGGCAACTGTGAAGTGACGCTTGAATATCGGGAACGGGTTTACACATATCTGGTAGTTGTGGTTGCTACTCCGTGCGCACCAGGGTATATGGTGTTGCTCAGGAACTCTGTTCGCTTCGCATAGGAAGCATTTGCGCTCTTTTATGGAGTTTGAGTCAATTTTTGCTCCTGTCGATACAATGCGTGCAGGGTTGAATTGCAGGCGAATTTCATATTCGCCGCAATCAACTCTGTCGGTGATTATCTTTTCAAGGTTTTTGTAGTTGTCTGCGGCTGTTTGCCATCGCTCCAACTCCTCGCAAAAAAAACGCTCAAGTTCAACCATACTCTTTACATAGTAGAATTCAATTTCTAATTGTTGTTACATCTATCCTCGGCAATAACTTTATCTGCAGGAATGTTATATATACCCTTCTCTTCGGAATATGCAATGACACACTCTCCTCTCAATGCCTTCTCCTCCAATATCCGCTTTTCTGCTATTTTCAGGCCATCATCTATCTGCTTAACAATAGCTTTGATCTCATCATTTGACATATCTCTTTATTTTATTGAATATATGATGGGATAGAATTTCACTCTGCACATCTTTTGCTCCATAAGCGACAAATTGTCGGGGAGGTTTGCTATTATCATATATCATCCAGATGTCAACTAATTGTAGATATATTTTGAACAGGTTGGTTATGCCTGCGCCGTAGCGTCGAAAAATCACCTCTGTGGGAATGTTATGTCCGCCTTTCAGAACCCTCTCCTTTACTCTTTGAACTGCTAAATCAGGATTTTCAAGCCAGAAAAATATCAAATGTACCTTATAGCCGGATATCTGTGCTTTTGTAATCAGATTCTTAAATGATTTTGTGGCTAATGTTGTCTCAATAGCAAATGTGATGCCTTTGGATAGTAACTCTTCTATCCTGTTTAACATGATTCTTCCGGCTTCTGCTGCTACCCCTTCCGGATTGAATGGAGATAAACCTTTTGCAATTTCGTCTGCATTTACAAACTCTTTACATTTTAATATTTCAGGTAAAATGGTGTATGAAGCCGTCGTTTTACCGGCTCCATTACAACCACTTATTATGTACAGATTCTTCTCCACTATATGTACTTTCTGTGTATCTAAAAGTTTTTGTGGAACTCAACAACAGCCTCGATTCCTTTGCGGATAATGTCAAGAGGGATATTCTCATTCGGAGAGTGAATTGCATTCGACTCCAGTCCAAAGCCCATTAAGATGGTCTTGATTCCCAATATCTGCTCAAATGTTGCAATGATAGGAATACTTCCACCTCGGCGTACTGCCAATGGCTTCTTGCCAAATGCCTTTTCAAAGCCCTTTTCTGCAGCCTTGTATGCAGGCAAATCTATAGGGCATACATAGCCTTGTCCTCCGTGCATAGGGGTAACTTTTACCTTTACACTCTTTGGAGCTATGCTTTGGATATAATTAGCGAACATCTCCGATATTTTGTGGTGATCCTGATTAGCTACCAAGCGACAAGAGACCTTTGCGTATGCCTTTGAGGGAAGGACTGTCTTTGCGCCCTCGCCCGTATATCCACCCCAAATTCCGCATACATCGAACGATGGACGGCAACTGTTACGTTCAAGAGTGCTGTACCCCTTCTCGCCAAATAGCTCGTCAACGTCGATTGCTTTTTTGTAGCGCTCCTCGTTGAATGGTATTGAGGCAATCATGTCGCGCTCAGCTTGTGGAACGTCAAGAACATCGTCATAGAATCCGGGAACGGTAATGCGACCATCCTTGTCAATTACCTTGTCGATGATTCCGCAAAGTACGTTGATAGGGTTTGCAACAGCTCCTCCGAAGTGGCCTGAGTGCAGGTCGCGGTTAGGACCGGTTACTTCAATCTCCCAATATGCCAAACCGCGCAGTCCGGTGGTTAATGATGGCATATCCGCGCCTAACATGCTTGTGTCGGAAACTAAAATAATATCTGCTTTCAGCAGCTCTTTGTGCTCTTTACAGAATGCTTCAAGGCTTGGAGAGCCAATCTCCTCCTCGCCCTCGAAAATGAACTTAACGTTGTTTTTTAGCAATCCGTTCTTAACAACATATTCGAATGCTTTAACCTGAATGAATGCCTGTCCTTTGTCGTCGTCGGCTCCTCGTGCCCAAATGTGGCCGTCACGAATCTCCGGTTCGAAGGGGTTGCTTTTCCATAACTCAAGTGGCTCGGCAGGCATTACGTCGTAGTGCGAATATATCAAGATAGTCTTCGCGCTTGGGTCGATAATCTTCTCGCCATAAACTATGGGGTTACCATTCGATGGCATAATATCAACTTTATCGGCTCCTGCCTTTAGTAACAACTCTTTCCATCGCTCGGCGCAACGAATCATATCACTGTGGTGCTCAGGTTTGGCACTGATACTTGGTATCCTGATAAGGCTGAATAGCTCCTCTAGCATATTCGCCTCGTTCTGCTCAATGTACTGCTTTATCATATTGTTTTATTGTTTATTGCAAATGTAGTGAAAACCGAGAGCAACAGCTCAAATTTATTTGAAGATTTTGCCGAGGTGCATCCTACATTGGCGATTTATCGCAAATGTAGTGAAAACCGAGAGCAACAGCTCAAATTTATTTGAAGATTTTGCCGAGGTGCATCCTACATTGGCGATTTATCGCAAATGTAACGATTTATTTTTCAAACTCCGTATGTTACGCTTGAAAGTTTTCGAGGATCAAAAACCTTTTCTGCGGCATTACGCAAATCATCGGGAGTCAAAGCGTCGATTTTCTCGTAAATCCTATCCAGCTCGTCAACTTTGTCATACACCAAAAGGCTCTTTCCGATAGAGAGCATGCTCCCTTCGTAATTCTCCGAGGCAATTGCCATTTGTGCTTTGTATTGAGCCTTGAATCGCTCCAATTTCAATGGTGTAAGGCTCTTTTCGCTCAATTTTGACATCTCTTCATGGCACAGGCGAATACAGCGCTCCAGATTATGAGAATCACATGCAAAATAGACGCTAAACACTCCGGAGTCTGAGTATGGAGTGTAGTTCGATTCAATCTCATAAACCAATCCATTCTTCTCCCTTAATCGTAAATTTAGCCTTGAGCCCATACTGTTGCCCCCAAGCATCTCAACCAGTAATGATAATGCCACTCGCTCATGCTCCTTTTGGTTGAATGCCCTGTTTCCGGTCATGTAATAACACTGCGCCAGTTCTTCGGGGTTATGTACCTGAATAGGTTCGTAGTTGATTGGTGCAATACGTTTAATGGGCGAGGCCTCGCTCGAAACCCCGTTGAAGAATTTTTCGACCAATGCCACCAACTTCTCGAAACGGATATTACCTACAGAGCTGAGAACCATTCTGTCGGCTGTATAGTTCCGTTCGATAAATGAAAGAATATCGCTTCGAGTCAAACCTTTTACCGATTCGGCACTTCCCAAAATTTTTCGTCCTATGGGGTATCCTCGGAAAATAGCCTCTTCAAAATCGTCAAGGATGGCCTCGGATGGATTGTCCATATATGAGTATATTTCATCGATAACCACCTGCTTCTCACGTTCCAGTTCACGTTCCGGAAATGTAGAGTTGCAAATCAGATCGGCTAACAACTCTATGGCTCGAGGATAATCTTTAGCAAGGAATGTGGAATATACACAGGTCTCCTCTTTGGTGGTGTATGCGTTCAACTCTCCACCCACCTCGTCCATTCTGCGTAAAATTTGTGTTGCATTACGCTTTTTCGTGCCTTTAAAAAAGACGTGTTCAAGAAAGTGTGCCAATCCATGTTCACCTGCTTGTTCATCGCGACTTCCGACGCCTATAATCAACCCACAATATGCCACCTTGTTGGGGGTATATTGGTGAATAATTCTCAAACCATTAGACAATTTTGCAATTTGATAACTTTCCATAGAGATATAGTATGCTTCTAAATACTTTGCAAAGATACGAAAAGTTGATTAAATTTGTCGTGAATAAAACTTGTGTGGATATGAAGATAAAATTAGGATTGATACTTTTAACTCTGCTTATTTCTGTAATTTTGTATGCGCAAGATCCCAATATAAAACTTCCTCAGATTAATACTTCTGAGATCTCAAAAATACCTCTTAAGGTGGCTGCCGAATTAATCCCATTAGAGGATGCTGCAGATGTTGTGGTTGGTGAAATCAAGCAGATAAAAAGAGTGGGGGATAAATTAATAATTCTGGATACTGACGATAATGCCGATAGAGTGGTTAATCTCTTCGATATGAGTGGTAGGCACATTCGTAGAATCGGAGTACAAGGAAGAGCAGGTGAAGAGTATATAAGTGTTGCAGCTATAGGGGTTGATGCAAAACAGGGTAGTGTGATTTTTGCCGATGGTATGCAACAGAAATTGATATCATACACCTTAAGTGGAGAGTATATGAATAGTATAGCCTTTAAGAATGCCGGGTATATTTCAGATATATACACAGACGGAGGTAATCTGACAATGATATTCCCGATATATGGTAATTCACACTCTACATTGTTGGGGAGTTTAGAGGTGGAGAACAATATCTATTACGACATTGTAAAGTCTCAATGGAACTTTGGTGATCCGTGGGGAGCATATCATTATGCAAAATGTAGTTATACAACCAACGGACAAAACTCCTATTTTATTAAACCTCTATGTGATACAATATTTCAGTACAACCATTCCGAAAGAGTAATCTATCCGGTTTTTACGGTTCGAGGAAAAAGTTTAAATAAATCACTATACAATTATCCGGATATAGTGAATATGCCAACGCAACTCAGAATGGAGAGTGGAGTTCAGGCAATCTATTTAGTTAAAAATATTTTATTTGTTTTAACGAGCGATGGCTCATATATTTATGATACCGAGAGTGGTAGGTTGTATGAAACATCGCCCACATTACGTTTGAAACGGGAGAGTATCATTACTTCGGATGGCGAGTCGTTATATGCAGTACTTTCTCCATTGGATTTGGATGATGAGAGTAATCTTGTAGCAATGGGCATCTCTGCCGAGATGATTGCAAAGGTTAAGGCGCGTTCAGATGATAGTAATCCGGTAATAATAAAGTGGGATATTATTATGCCACAGCAACAATAGGAGTAAAGCTATGAGAAGATTTTTTTATATTCTTCTTTGCCTGTGTATGATTGCATGCGGAGAAGATACAAAAAATGGTGGTAATAAAATCAATATTCCTGCTCAGAGTGTTTATGCCGGTATATGTGATATCTTTACTGAAATTTCGGTAATACCGTTAGAAACGAATGACAGTTCGTTTATTGGCTCTATTTCAAAGATAGAGTTAAGTGATGGAAAAATTTATGTGTTGGATAAAAGTTCAACAAAGCAAGTTCATATATTTGATACGGTTGGAAACTATATATCAAGTATTGGAAAAATAGGACGCGGTAATGGTGAATATCTCAATATTGAGGATTTTACACTATGTAATGACACTGTTGTGATATTGGCAAATTCTTCAACAGTATATCTTTATGATAATCATGGTGGCTTTATAAGTTCAAAGAAGTTATCAGAGTCGCTATTATGGAGTATTACCGGTGTTGAAGGTGGATATATTGCATCGACAAATCATCAAACCTTTACAACGGGGCAGGATGCTTATCTGTTGTATCACTTTGATAAAAGTTTGAATTTATTAGGTAAATACATAAATACATTGCCGATATATGTACAGATGCCACCATTTGTGCGTAATCCGTTGCAGAGTATAGGTAAAACACTCTATTATCATGACAATTGGACTCCTAACCTATATATATTGGATAATAGTTCCAAAATGGTAGTTGATACTATTACATACCATGGCTTTGAAAATTTTCCTACAGTGACAGCATTGGCGGATATCAACTCTTTTATGGCAAATATAACTCAGTACGATTGTATTTTTGATTATGTGGTAGTGGGAAATAATCTGCTGACTGTCTATTTAGGTTCTCAGACATTTAAGATATTGATAACTGACCTGGACACAATGCAGTGTAGTCTGTATAATTGGAGCGACAAATATGGAGTTCCGCCATTTTTGAGTATTGATAAGGATGGTTATATATACTCCTCTTTAAGTGTTGAGGCATTAAAGGACTCTACTGCAATTATCTCGCAATTAGGTGATGTTTCTCATCTCAAAGACGATGATAATCCTGTGATTTTAAAATTCCGATTGAAGTAAAAACTAATGTGAAATTAAATTCTGTTATGCGAAGAATGATAAAAATGGCGAGAGTTGTTGCAATCTGCTTAATTCTTGGTGGTATTTTAAGTTTTACAGAAAAACAGAATACCTCTTTTCAATATACTATAAATGTCGACGCAACTTCTCAGGATCAGCCGGAGTATGATTCGTTTGTTAATGGGATAGAGTTTATCCCATTGGAGACAACGGATAGTAGTTTGATTGGCGAGGTTAAAGGGTTGGTTGTTACCGATGATAAAATATTTGTTAATTCGGACAGAGAAGAGATACTATGTTTTGACATAAGTGGTAAATTCCTTTTTAGAGTTGGGAAGATAGGACGTGCTCCGGGGGAATATATCTCTCCATATAGTATTTCAGTTTGTGATAATATAGTGTATGTGCTATGCCAGGAAGCAGGTAAAGTTTTGTGTTATGATGCTGTTTCGGGAGAGCATATTAATGATATTCCTCTAAATAAGTTTTATGCGCAGATAGAGGTTAGTGATGGTTATATTTATGCTGTAGATATGATAACACGCCCCTTTGCAATAGATGCAATTCAGCTCTCTAATCCGAAACAATGTAAAGAGTTATATTGTGTGGCAGAGGGGGAGTCGGTTTATTCCTCTTTTACGCAACTATTTAAGTCCGGCAATGAAAAATGTTATTGGGTAGATCCTTTACGTGGAGAAATTTATCAACTGCAAGGAGGCGTAATGATACCTTACATTGATTTTGAATTTGGTAAAAATGAGTATTCAGAACAGGCTCTTGCTAAAGGGGGCTATATTGCACAAAGTAGCACAAAAGTGGATGCTGTTTGTAATTTTTATTGCATAAACAATATATGTACCGTTTCATTTGCTGGGGTTGACAAGGATGTTCATACACTAATTTTTGATATAGAGAGTGGAAAACAGATTAATTTAGGTTTCTTAAAGTATAAGGGGCCAAGCCTGCCCGAAGCATACTATAAAAAGAGACCGGCAGATTTCAAGGCTGCGAATAAGAGGTTTTACTCGTTGTATTTTCCAAATTATAACGAAGAGTGTGGCGCTCTTCCGGATAATTATAAATCCTATGAACGTATGAAGGGGTTGGATATGTTTGAAGACAATATAGCCTTGATTGCTTTTGATTTGAAGTTATAATTGAGAGCGTACACGGAACGGTTTTAACAATTGTTCCCAAAAGAGGACAATTCTTTTTGTGTTTTGATGAAATTTCACTATACTTTTGTAGCATTATTCCTGATGAGTGGGGATATAAAATTTATAAACACAATTAAATTTTATAAGTTATGAAGAAACTATTTAAAGTTATGGGAGTAGTTGCCATTTGTGTAGCTTTTTCTGTTATGGTTTACAATCAGGTTAATGCTAAACCGGAAAATTCAATCCTTGCTAAAAACATTGAGGCATTGAGTCAGAGTGAGGGAGGGGTATACAATTTCAAGGTTATAAAAATGTAACTGATAAATCCAGGCTGACAGAATTAAGAGTGAAAATAGATCCTAAAACAGGAGTCAATATAGAGTATGAAGTTGAGTGTATAGTGTATAAAACGTATTGTAAATCAGCAAGTAGTAGTAAAGTCTGCTATGATTATTTAAATAAAACTGAGAAGATATGTGGAGAGTAAGAATTTTATTGATTATGTCAATTTATACCTGTGCTCTTGCGTGTTCCGCTACGAAAAATCAGGATGAAACAACAATCGATATAGATTTGTCAAGGCCTTGTGAGGAGAATGTTTGGGGCAAGCTGGTCAAAGATGCGAAACTAGTTAAGTTGACTTTTAAGGATGCCAATGAGGTGATAGGTGTTATTGATCGAGTCATATTTACAAAATCCAACATTATAATTCTTGATAAGCAACAAATGAAGGTGTTTGTATTTGATAAAAAGGGTAATAACATTGCTATAATTGATAGACAAGGCAGGGATCCTGAGCAATATATATCTATTGAAGACATTGCTATAAGCGATGATATGATATTTATTTATGACAGCGATGATTGTAAGGTATGTATATATTCAATAAATGGGGATTTCGTTAGAAAATTCGATGTTGCCAGTGGCTACCATATTGCGATAACAGCTTATGACGAACTATTCCTATCATCGGGTTATGCTGCTGATGGGTATGAAGTAAGTTTATGTGATTTCATGGGTAATAACATAGAAAAATTAGTTCCAGTTGATGAGACATTAAATTCTTTGCCTGTAGAATTTGTAAATGAGAGAGCTTTATCAATATACGAGGATGAGGTTTTAATGACGCGTTATTTCGATTATTCAGTATACTCTTATAATGGCTCTGAGATAAAGGCTAAGTATAGATTTGATTTCGGTGAAAATAATTTCTCGGTTGAGTTAATAAATGAGAAGGATCCGATCCTGTTCCATAAGTCAATTATTGCAGGTAGGAGTGTTCATACAATTGATAATTTTGTAGAGTCACCTGATTGGTTGATTTTTGATGCGGGTTTTAAAACTATCTTTTACAATAAGGAGGAGAGAAAATATTATGTGGAGAGTAGTTATAAACCTGCACCTTATGGTCTGTTCTTTTTGAATCCAATAATGGGATATGACCAATATACAGATTCTTTTTATTCAACAGTCTCGGCCTTGAATATTGGTGAAAAATTAATACCATTCTTGCAGAATACTCCTTCTGGATATGTGGGAATTGATCAATATGTAGACTCTCTTATCAGTGAAGATGAGAATGATTATATTCTTATGTTAAGATTTAGTGATAAATTGTAGATGGGTTCCCCTAAAAAAGTATAGTCTTTTTGTAATATCACAAAAAGACTATACTTTTGTTGTATTATTCTGAAAGGTGTTGAAATAAAATAAATATTAGAACATTAATTATATGAATAGATTTACACAATGTATTATACAAATTACAAGTGTTGTATTTGTTGCCTGTTCGCAGAATGCAATTACAACCGGTAATATTGTAGTGGAGCCTGAAGCTGTAGATATGTCAATAGGAGAGAGTGGAATTCTATCTGATATGGATTTAATTCAATTAGAAACGAATGATTCTGTCCTTATCGGCAATATTGATAAAGTAATTGCCACTTCGGATAGATTATTTATTGCTGATTTTGAGAATCTCTCAGTTTATATATTTGATTTAGAAGGGAAATATATAAATAAGATATCGAATCAGGGTAGAGGTGCTGACGAATATATCTATTTGTTTGACATTTGTTATAATAAAGACAATAATACTATTAATCTGTTAAGCAGAAATACCTCTAAGATATTTACTTATACGAAAGATGGAGAAATTATTAATGTTACTCCTCTTCCTGTTGAAGCAATCGAGGTTGAGTATCATGATGGCTGTTATTATGCAACCACTGGATTTTATCCCCAAGAGTCTTGCACAAATAATAATCTGGTAATTATGGATACTGCATTTAATGTGCTTGATGCAATGTTTGCTATTGATGGTATTAGATCTGAACACTCTTTGTATGATAATCTATATGTGTATAACAGAGAGGTTCACAATGTGGATAATTGGTTGTTTAGAGTGTATAAAACTAATAGTATAGACGTTTGTTATTGTTTTGATTTTGGCGCTGTTCAGAGACCCAAGCATTTAGATGGGGCTGATGTGTATAAAAAAGCGCTTATTGAAGATCGATCGGTTGCAGAGTATATTACATCTGTTGATAAGGTGCAGGAGTGTAGTAACTATATATTAGCGACATATACTTATGGAGGCCGAAGTTGTATGGTGGTGGCTGATAAGCGTACAAACAAAACCAGTAGTTACTCTCTTGGTTTAGTAGAGAAGTTTTATGCGTTACCATTTGGAAAAATTGTTGATATGAGCCAAGATCAAATAGTAACATATATACCAGCAAGCAGAGTTCTTAATATGTATAGAGGTTTTAATGAATATAATGATTTTAGGGAGGACTTTCCTAATCAAATTAAGCGTTTGCAGGAAAAGTTTTCAAATATTTCAGAAGATGATAATCCCTTTATTGCAATATATAAAATCTAATTTTGCAGTATCTGATAGTATATAAGCTGTATAAGCATTGGAATGTTTTTATTTTTAACAATTGTTCCCAAAAGAGGACAATTCTTTTTGTGTTTTCACGAATTTTCACTATACTTTTGTAGCATTATTCTTGGTGAGTGGGGATGTAAAATTTATAAACACAATTAAATTTCATAAGTTATGAAGAAACTATTAAAAATCATGGTAGTGGTTGCAGTTTGTTCAGCTTTTGCAGTTGTGGTTTACAATCAGGTTAATGCTAAACCGGAAAATTCAATCCTTGCTAAAAACATTGAGGCGTTGAGTCAGAGTGAGAATAATCAGGCAGGGGCATGTTGTTTGAATGGATATAAAAAATGGTATGGAACATCGAACGTCCCTACGAATCGCAAAGAGTATTTTAGAGATTGTTGGTGTGATCCTAAAGAGGGTTATGATCCGCAAAGTTGTGATTGCGATTAAATTTATGTTTAGAGGTATGGCTAGGATTAAAATAGTGCCTTTTATTTTATTATTGTGGTCATGTTCGGCTAAAGAGTATTCATATATTTCGGAAACTGACTTTTCTGAAACAATAAGGATGGAGAAAAAAGGAGGTTTTGATGTCTTGGCAAGAATTGATGCAATGACAGTCGTTGGAAACAACCTCCTTGTTCGTGCAGATCAAAACACAAATATCTTCTCTCTATATGACTTTGCCGGTGAACTACAAAAGTCATGGGGAGAGAAAGGACGTGCTCCGGGGGAATATATGATACCAATGATATCAAAAGTGGATTTTAATAGTTTTATGGTGTATGATATTCCAATAGAACGTAAGGAGTATTATTTGATTAATGGAGATTCTCTTTTTATGCAAGAGGCCATAAAATTAAATAATATGCAGGATATGCCTTTGTCTATCCATAGTATGGATAAGAATACAATTGTATATGATAGACGACAACCCAAGGAACTTTCTATATATAAATATCATGACGATGGAACAATCACCCATATAACATCAATGGAAGATTATAAAGAGAACTATTCAGATAGTAAGGTATATATGGGTTATTTGGAAATAAATCCTATGGAGGATTGTTTTGTTTATGCCTTTCAATATATTGACGGTTTTGATATTTACGATATGCAAGGGAATGATATTTGCAAAGTACGTAGGGAATCATTTAAAACCCCATCAAATAGTGATTACTCTTTACAAAAGACGTATTGTTTTGCAATTGATAAAAGTGAAAATGGATTTTTGTTGTATCGTGTGAATTATTCAGGACACGAACTTATGAACAACTTATCATGTGTAACATATATTGAAGAGTACGATTGGAGTGGTAATCCTATCAGGCGTTACGAGTTGCCCCTTTTTGCATCTAATATAGCTTACATAGGCAATGGAGAGTTTATAGTGTATGACGCATATTCAGAAGATGAGTCTATAAAACATTTTGCTCCTTCATATCAATAGTATTAGCGTTGATATTCTGCAATATCTGATAGTACATAAGCTATATGAGCATAGAGATGTTTTATTTTAACAATTGTCCTCAAAAATTAGGACAATTGTTTTTGTTTTTTGAAAAAAATCACTATACTTTTGCAGTTGTGGTTTACAATCAGGTTAATGCTAAGCCGGAAAATCCAATCCTTGCTAAAAACATTGAGGCGTTAACTTATAGTGAGAATGGAAATGGTAGCTCTGGTAGTTGTGGCTCATATGGATGGACCGGAGATAGTTATGCTATTGTATGCAATGTAACTAAGGAACGAGCATTGGAAAATTTTAATTGGTGGAGTACTCCATATAAGGGGTGGTGTTGTGAGAGTTGTTCAACTACATGGTATTGTGGAGATAATAAATGATGAGGATTTTAATATATCTATATTTAATTTTGACAATTGTTTCTTACTCTTGTGTCCACACTAAAGTAAATGAAACAAGCGAAAATGATGGCCATTTTGTTGATTTAAATATTGCTTCCTATATTGAAAATATTGATACATTATCTTCGTTGTTAATAAATGATATATCGCATGTTGATGAGTTGTTACAATTAGAAGCAACGGATAGCTCTTTACTTTCAGTGCTAAACATGCAGTTAGATAGTTCTATGTATGGTTATATTGCTTCATGTATGAATGAACCGGTAATGTTATTTGATCATTCTGGGAAACATAGATATAATTTAATAAATATAGGAAGAGGTCCTGGAGAGACTAATGGATTTCTATATAAATGGCAATTGAATGAGAATATATTAGCTTTGTCAGAGAATATGAAATTTATATCTGTTGATTTAGAGCAAATGGTAGTTACAGAACATATTTTTGATAAACATATTTATAATCTATTCATAGGAGCAGATGATTGTATTTATACGTTAGTATCATTAGGACCAGAGAGTAGCTTAAGCCATTTTGTTGAGGTGTATGATTTGAAATTCAACTTGTTATCCAAAGTTTTTAATCCGGATAAGAAAAGATTAAAATACTCCGTTCCAAATTCTTTTTCTGGTAAACTTGAAACTAATAATCTATTCAGAAAATATGACGGAACCATTTTATGTAAAAGGGCTTTTAATGATACAATGTATATTGTTAATCATGATGGCACGTTGTTGCCATATAGTTCTTGGGGACGTAATAGGAGAATGCCGGATATTGAATCAATTTTTGATTTAGAATCAAATAGTAAGGCAATATTTATAGATAATTATGCAGAAAGTAAGAATTATATATTTATCAAGTGTTCTTATAATGGTAACATATATACTATAATCGTAAACAAGGAAACTTCATTGCCTATGGGGCATTATGTAATGAATGTTAATGAACAATCGTCAATTATGAATTCCCCATTTTTTATTGATTATAGAACAAACTTAGGAAATGTAATAAAAATAGGAATAATTAATATAAAGGAAGATACTCTTTATTGTGTTGTTAGAAGTGTGGATGCTGTAAGTTTTATTGCAGATTATAACGAAGACGATAATCCTGTGATTTTAAAATTCCGATTTAAATAATTATTAACATATGCTATTTTTAACAATTGTTCCCAAAAGAGGACAATCCTTTTTGTGTTTTGATGAAATTTCACTATACCTTTGTAGCATCAATACTGATGAGTGGGGATGTAAAATTTATAAACACAATTAAATTTCATAAGTTATGAAGAAACTATTTAAAGTTATGGGAGTAGTTGCCATTTGCGCAGCTTTTGCAGTAGTGGTTTACAATCAGGTTAATGCTAAACCGGGAAATTCAATCCTTGCTAA
>JAGBFU010000041.1 GCA_017936285.1 Marinifilaceae bacterium
ACCGATTATTGACACCTCAAAACAGGTTCAAATCAATAAAATCGTTAAATCTTCACCCTTTAGAATGCACCCTTAAAGGTCTATGACATATTTCTGACTTATTACGCACAAAATATTGAGTAATAACTGGTTGCAAATACCTTAACTGACAGCGTGTAAAGATTTAACTATTTTTGTCTATCTTTGGAGTTGTATAATTTTAACAAATTAAATTGTAAAAGATATGAAAAAACTATTCGCGTTAGCCGTTGTGGCATTGGTTTCTGTTGCGTATTCGTATGCACAGGAGTGGCAGCCATACTATGTAATTGAGGAGGTCGGACAAGAGGAGACAGCGATGTATTGGTTCCAGATTGATTGGAAAAACAAGCTATTTTTCCTGGATTCTGATAGTGAGGATGAGACAAAAGGGGTGATGAAGAATTATAAGGAGTCCGGCACAAAAAAGAGTTTCGATGTTTACTATGCAGTTGGAAGTGGTTATGAGAATGAAATGCTTTACTCTATTGTTTTTGATAAAGAGGAGGGTGAGGATAGATATAGTATAACCCGTACAATGCAGGGAACTACACATAAGCAAAAATTTATCGTTTCAACAAAGAAGCCGGTTGATGTTTCTAACCCTGAAGATATGTTAAAGGGAGGTTCTTCTCCTAAGGATGCGATAAAACAGGGTGTAAACAAGGCATTGGATAAGATAAATATTTTCAAAAAGAAAAAGTAACAATATAGGGGTAAGGGCCGGCAAGTGTTGCCGGCCTTGCTGTTTGTTTTGATGATGGGTGAAGAGATTGTTATAAAACAGGTAGGAGTGGAGGCTATTTCTGTCATACAGAGCGTGGCTGAAATAGCTTTTCGTGAGACATATAAAGAGATACTTTCAGTTGAACAGATTGATTATATGATGGAGTGGATGTATTCGGAACAGAGTTTGAGAAAGCAGATTACCGAGGGGCATAACTCCTTCTTTCTTGCGATATTGAATAACAGTTGTGTGGGGTACGCTGCAGTTCGTCCGGATTTTGAGGCCTCGTCCGAAACTATTAAGGTATATCATTTAGAGAAGATTTATCTTTTGCCGGATATGCAGGGTAGGGGCATTGGAGCAATGTTAATTGATTACGTATCTCAATTTGTTAAGAATCTTTCCGGAATGAATTGCGTAATAGAGCTGAATGTAAATCGTAATAATGGGGCAAAGGGTTTCTATGAAAAGATGGGTTTTTTCGTTGCAAGTGAGGGCGATTTTCCTATTGGAAACGGCTTTTTTATGAACGATTATATCATGCGGAAGGAGTTGTAAATGAGGCAAAATATAGTTACTTTTGCATGTTATTTAAAAAATTGAGAAAATATGGAATATCTGTTTTTGGTGATTGGAATACTGCTTATTTTGTGGGGAGCAGATCGTTTGACCGAAGGTGCTTCATCGGTAGCAAAGAAGTTTAATATCTCCGATATGGTTATCGGATTGACTGTTGTGGCATTCGGTACATCTATGCCGGAGTTGGTTGTTTCGCTCTTCTCTGCTTTTCAAGGAAGTTCAGGGATTTCAATTGGTAATGTTCTAGGTAGTAATATATTCAATTCATTGTTCATTGTTGGATGTACAGCAGCAATATTTCCTATCGTGGTTCAAAAGAGAACATTGAAGCGAGACATTCCTTTTAGTGTGTTAGCTGCATTTGTTTTGCTTGTTATGAGTAGTGGAACAATTCTTGATGGAACAGAGCAGAATATTATTACACGTTCAAATGGAATAGTATTGTTATGTTTCTTTGCAATATTTATGGTATATACTTTTGCGACTGCCAAGGATGTTGATGCAACAGAAGGGGCCGCAAAAGTTGTTGTGTCGCCGATGTGGAAGAGTGTAACGTTTATTGTATTGGGGCTTTTGGCTCTGATTTTCGGAGGACGCTTGTTTGTGAATGGTGCTACTGATATTGCGCGATCATGGGGAGTAAGTGAGTCGGTGATAGGTTTGACTATAGTAGCGTGTGGTACTTCATTACCAGAGTTGGCAACATCGGTGGTCGCTGCATACAAGAAGAATGCTGCAATGGCAATCGGTAATGTATTGGGTAGTAACCTGTTCAATATTTTCTTTATTTTGGGAACGAGTGCAACTATTTCTCCGCTTGCAATGGGAGGTATTACCCAAATAGATATGTATGTATTGTTTGCCTCTGCTCTCTTTATATGGGCGGTATGCTATGGAGATTATAAGGTGCGTCGCTCTGAGGGTATAGTTATGGCGCTATTATATGTAGCCTATACCGTTTACCTCGTTTTGAATGCTTAGATTTTTACATAAAAGGTGAAAGGTGAGAGGTGAAAAAAACGGTTGAATTTGTATCAAATTCAACCGTTTTTTAATTCCTAATTATTCAACGTACAAAACCAATCCCTTTAAATATTCTCCCTCTGGATGGTAGATGCTCACGGGGTGGTCGGCAGGTTGGGTCAGTTGATGCAGGATTTTAATCTTGCGACCGGTGTTTGCTGCAGCTGTGAATACTGTTTGTCGGAACAGGTCACGAGTCATTACCTGTGAACATGAGAAGGTAAAAAGAATACCTCCCGGTTTGATAACCTCAAATCCTTTTTTGTTTAACTTTTTGTATCCTTGAATAGCGTTGTTCAATACATTCTGATGTTTTGCGAATGCTGGGGGGTCCAAAATAATCAAGTCATATTTGCCCTTTGATTTGTTTAGGAACTCAAAGGCCTCCTCGGCGTATGCAGAGTGGCGTGAATCTCCGGGGAAATTTAGCTCTACATTCTTATTTGCCAACTCAATTGCACGAGCAGAGACATCGACCGATGTTACGCTCTTAGCGCCACCGCGCATAGCGTAGAATGAGAATCCGCCGGTGTAGCAAAACATGTTAAGAACGTCACGTCCTTTGGCATAGTGCTCAAGAAGGGCGCGATTCTCGCGTTGGTCAACGAAGAAACCGGTTTTTTGTCCCTCTAACCAATCAACATTAAATTTCAGACCATTCTCTAAGGCTACAAAGTTTTCGGCCTTGCCCCACATATATCCATTCTCTGGGTTTATGGCAGCCTTGTAGGGAAGTGTACCCTCTGATTTGTCGTAGATAGCAGTAAGATGCTCTCCAAGTACAGTAAGAAGGGCCTCTTTGATATTCTCGCGAACCATATACATTCCCACTGAGTGAAACTGTACTACAGCAACTCCTCCATAATAGTCAATTACCAGACCCGGCAGATTGTCTCCCTCGCCATGTACCAGGCGGAATACATTGTTATCAGGACGGTTTGCAACGCCTACCGCCATACGCAAGTTCCATGCTTGCTGGATGCGCTCGTTCCAGAACTCTTGGTTAATTTCAATATCTTTGAATGTAAGAATTCTTATGGCTATAGAACCGATCTGGTAGTGACCTGTTGCCAGGTATTTACCGTCAACTCCATAAACTTTTACAATATCGCCCTCAACTATATCTGAATCTTTACTCTGTACTGCTCCTGAAAATATCCAGGGGTGGTAACGAAAAACCGATTTATCTTTGCCTGCTTTAAGTACAATTTTTCCCATCTTATGGCCTCTTAAAATTTTGTGCAAAGGTAGTGATTATGTATGAAAAATGCTATCTTTGCTTTTTGTAAAATGGAAAATAAACTAATAAGTAAAAACAATAAAACAATGAAAAAACTTATAGTTGCGGTTGCATTGATTGCTGCCTCGTTTATGTCAAAGGCCGAGGATATAAAGGTTCTTAGTCCTGATGGTAAATTGCAGGTTACAATTACGCAAAATGATAAAGGTGGCGTTGTGTATAATGTGATGTACGACTCAAAGATTATTTTGGAGGAGTCACCACTTGGATTGATTACAAATGAGTCTGATTTCAGTAAGGATTTGACACTTGTACGTAGTGATGAGAGTAAAGTAGAGAAGAGTTATACAGCTAACAGAATAAAGAGAAGTAACGTTGAGTATCGTGCTAACCAGATAGAGTGTACTTATGAGACTCCAAAAAAGGAGCGAATGACTATCACAATGCAGGTTAGCAATAATGATATCGCACTAAAATATGGATTGTCAATGCTTCCATGGGCAAAGCGTTGTATTGTGGAGCAGGAGTTGACAGGTTTCAATTTCCCCGAGTATACTACAACATTTTTAACTCCTCAAGCAACCCCGATGATTGGTTGGGAGCGTACAAAACCAAGTTACGAAGAGGAGTATATAGCCGATGACAAACTATCTGCACCTTCAAAGTACGGAGTTGGTTATACATTTCCTGCTCTTTTCCATGTTGGAGAGAATGGTTGGGTTTTATTGATGGAGAGTGGTGTAAGCAGTCTTTATTGTGGTTCTAAATTGAGCGAGGGAGATTCTGAGGGAATCTATACAATTGCTTATCCGGAGCCGGGTGAGAATAACGGCGTTGGTTCACACAACCCTGCAATTGCACTTCCGGGCGAGACCCCATGGCGTACAATTACCGTAGGTAGCACATTGGAGCCAATCGTAGAGACAACAATCCCTTATGATGTTGTTGATCCATTGTACGAGCCATCTAAGGAGTATCAGTTTGGCCGTGCAACCTGGAGCTGGCTGGAGTGGCAGGATGGAAGTATTAACTACGGTGACCAAAAGACCTTTATTGATTTGGCTGCCGATTTGGATTTCGAATTTGTTTTGGTTGATAACTGGTGGAGCAGAACTATCGGTAAGGAGAGAATTGCCGAGCTATCGGAGTATGCCAAGAGCAAAGGTGTCGGATTGTGTTTATGGTACAACTCAAACGGTTATTGGAGCGATGCTCCTCAGCATCCGAAAAATATGATGAATACCTCGGTTGTCCGTAAGAAAGAGATGGCGTGGATGCAGAGTGTTGGCATAAAGGGAATCAAGGTAGATTTCTTCGGTGGTGACAAGCAGGAGACAATGCAGCTTTATGAGGATATTCTTTCAGATGCAAACGACTATGGTTTGACCGTTATTTTCCATGGATGTACAATGCCACGCGGATGGGAGATTATGTATCCTAACTATGTTGGTAGTGAGGCTGTATTGGCATCCGAAAATCTGATCTTCTATCAGCACTTCAATGATCAAGAGGCTTATAACGCTTGTTTGCATCCATTTATCCGCAATAGTGTCGGAATTATGGATTTTGGTCCTGTATTGTTGAATAAGTTCCATAGCAAGAGCAATAAGCAGGGATTCCAAAGAAAGACAACCGAGACATTCCAGTTGGCAACTGCAGTTTTGTTCCATACACCGGTACAGAACTTTGGTATTACTCCAAATAACCTGACCGAGTTCCCCGAGTATGTAATTGATTTTATGCGTAAGGTTCCTACAACCTGGAATGAGACACAATTCATTGATGGTTACCCAGGAAAGTATGTGGTGTTGGCTCGTCAGAATGGCGATAACTGGTATGTGGCAGCTATTAATGCAGAGAAGGAGACAAAGAAAGTTAAGGTACAGCTACCTATGTTGGCAGGCCAAAAGGTAGATATGTATTACGACAATAAAAAGGACAGAACTCCCCAATTGAAACAAGTAACAGTAAGTAAGAGCGGAGAGATTACATTGGAGATTCAGCCCGACGGTGCAGTAATTCTAAAGAAGTAATCAAAAAACAATGTCAAAGATTGAAAAACACCCTATTCTGGATATTCCGGTAAGGGAGAAGTGCAGCTTCCTTTTCAATGGTAAGGAGGTTGAGTGTGAGAGCGGTTATACTATTGCCGCGGCTCTTCACAATGCAGGTTATCCTGTTCACAGCCATAGTTTGAGTGGAAGAAAGCGTTCATTGGCTTGCGGTATTGGTAAGTGTGGCGCTTGTGAGATGGTGGTCGATGGCGAAGTGAAGCGTATCTGTATCACTAAAGTCGATGGTGTAAAACAGGTCGAGGAGATTAGTGATGAATGGAAAGTAGGTAAGGAGCATAAACCTCATGTAGAGCATTTTAAGTGCGATGTGGTTATAATTGGTGCCGGTCCTGCGGGATTGTCAGCACGTGAGACCTTGCTCGAAAGGGGTGTTAATTGTGTGATAGTTGATAATAACGATACAATTGGAGGTCAGTTTAATATGCAGACCCACCAATTCTTTTTCTTTGAGGAGAAGCACCGTTTCGGTGGTATGCGAGGTTTCGATATTGCCCAGAATCTGGCTGGAGATAATCATGAGGGTATCTTTACCGGATGTACAGTCTGGGATGTAATGGAGGGTGGTCGTGTTGCTGTAAAACGTATTGCAACAGGCGATATATTCTATATCCAGACCGACTATCTGATTGTTGCGACAGGTGCTGTGCCATTTACTCCTATGTTCCAGAATGATGATCTCCCCGGAGTATATACAGCTGCGGTTGTTCAGAAGATGATGAATACCGAACATACTCTTTTAGGTAAGAGCGTTCTAACTGTTGGAGCAGGAAATATAGGTTATTTGACATCATATCAATTGATTCAGGCTGGCGCTAAGGTAAAGGCAATTATTGAGGCAATGCCACGCGAGGGCGGATTCCCTGTTCAGGCGAATCGCTTACGTCGTTTGGCTGTTCCAATCCTGACAGGTAAAACTTTAATCCGTGCCATTCCGCGTGAGGATGGCAATGGAATTTGCGGAGCAGTAATTGCTGATTGTGAGAATTTTAAACCGATTCCAGGAACTGAACAGGTTATAGATGGAATAGATGTTATAAACGTATGTACCGGTCTTATCCCTGATAACCAGTTGGTAATGAAGGGGAAGGCAATCTTTGGTGAGCGTTGTTTGGCTGCCGGAGATTCTGTTAGGATAGGCGAGGGTACAAGTGCGGTGCTTCGTGGAAAAGAGGCTGCCTATGAGATATTCAACCAGATGAATATCCGAATCGACTACGAGGAGTATATTGAGGTAAGCAAAAAATATCTTGATTCACAACAACGTCCGAAACGTGTTAAGGAGTGTGCAACTCTTCCAACTGATGAGAGAGCTGCACAGAAACCATTTGTTGTGGCAGATTGTCTGTACGGATTTGCTTGTAACCCATGTACATTTGCATGTCCTCACTCTGCTATTACAAAGCGTGATACAAAGAGTGTTCCCGAGATAGACTACACCAAGTGTGTGGGATGTATGGAGTGTGTAACTCACTGTCCCGGATTGGCTATCTTTGGATATGATAAACAGCGTTCAACCCTCTTCTTGCCTGTCGAATACGAAGTTGAGAAAGGTGCTTCCGTTTGGCTTGTAGATAATAACGGTAAGAAGTTAGGCGAGGGTACAATTGCGGGCGTAATTGCAAAGCCGAATAAGACAAATCTATGCAGAGTAAAGTGCGAAGAGCTTTACGAAGGTGTTCTGACCGACGTGCGTGGATTTATTGTTAAAGAGAACTATCCCGAGCCGATAGAGTGGAAGAGTGCAGAGGAGGGGGGCAATAGCTCTGCTTACGTTTGCCATTGCGAGGATATTCCATTGGAGCAGGTACTTGAGATTGTAGGTGATAGAAAATATATCTCTATAGACGAGGTTAAACATACCGTGCGTGTAGGTATGGGCCCATGTCGTGGAAAACGCTGTATTCCAAGATTACGTACCGCACTTCGTGCATACGGAGTAGAGTTGACCGGAGAGTCAACACCTCGTGCTCCGCTATCAAATCAGGTTCTTTTGAGCGAGGTTTCAGGAAAGAGCGATATGCTTACCGAGATTATCGGTTTCAAGAAGACAGAGCGTAGAGAGGTTGATGTTTTGATTGCCGGAGGAGGAATGGGTGGTTCATCGCTATTCCGTTACTTTGCAGAGGCTGGAAGAAAGCCTGTAATGTTGAACTATGGTCAAGGCTCTACATGGCGTTGTATTGCAGGAGGAAGACCTGCATTCAGTTTGCCTGCTTTGGCTGAGATTGGTGCTCAGAACAGAGTGCTTTTCGAAGAGTTGCAGGGTATTAGAAATATAGATTACAAACCAATCCAATATGTAGGATTTGCCCACGATGAGGAGTCGTATAAGGCCCTTGAGGCAAGTATGGCGTGGTCAAAGGCAGAGATGATTACCCCTGATAAGTTTAGAGAGAAAATCTCTCCATACTTCTCAAAGAGTAACACATCGTACATTGCAGCACTTTTGACCGATGAGTGCTGGCAGGCAACACCGGGAAAGTGTGTAGGTCTTTTGCGCGACATAGCCATTGCGAAGGGTGGTGAATTTTTGGATGACTGTAAGGTACTCGATGCAAAGCGTGAAGGAAGCAAGACAATAGTTTTGGCAAAACTTCATAACGGTCAATATGTGGAGTTTGTGGCTGACCACTTTGTAAATGCCATGGGATATGGTGCAGGTGAGATTGCCGATAAGATGGGAATCAATACCGGAATGTACCCTGTTCGTCACCAAGCGTTGATTACGTCAAGATTGCCAATGTTGGGAGTTAACGGAGATAATCTTAATATGTTGATTGACCGCCGCAGAATAGGAGATTTCTCGGCTGTATATGGTCAGCAACTTAAGCATACGGGTCAATTTATTGCTTGCGCTTCTCCGGCTCACGACTCGACACGTATCGGTAAGGAGTTGAAACTTAACACTGAGGAGTTCCTTCAGGTTACATGTAATATGTTGAAGGAGTGGATTCCTGAGTTGGCAGGAGTGGATATTCAGGCAATATGGTCGGGTTACTATGTTGAGCCAAGATATTTTATCGATCCTGATTTGGGGTTGTTTGCCGGTTTGCAGGGACATGGATTTATGTTTGCTCAATATTTGGCAAAACTCTATGTCGATTATTTGTCTGGCCGTCCTGTCCCAGATTTCTTCAAGGAGTTGAAGATGGATGGAAATGGCTTGGCGGAGCATTCCTTTAAATAGTTAGGAGTTAATTAATTAGGAATTAGGAATTAGTAATTAGGAAAAATCGTGCAAGCCGAACGCAGAGGGCAAATTTATTTGCACTATGCTGAACCGACGCTGCGGAGCGAATGCAGAAACCAAGTTTACTTGGGTTATGCTGAGCCGCGAGGAGTAGAAGCACACGAAGTGTGGTTAACCGCCGCCGATTTTGCGGAAACACGAAGTGTTTGCGAATTAGGAATAAATACCGCTTAATAAGCCCCCTTATTAGCCGTAATGAACGTAGTGAATAAGGCGAAGGGGGTTTGGGGATTGGTAAATCTCTTGTCTCGAGCGAAGCGAGTAAAGCCCCTTATTGGCCGTAATGAACGTAGTGAATGTAGCAGTAGTATAACAAATTATATTATATGGTTAAGTTAGGAGAGTTTAATACTTTAACCGTCGTCAAGGCAGTGGATTTTGGACTGTATCTTGATGGAGGAGATGAGTGGGATGAGATATTGTTGCCCAATGAGGATGTACCTAAGGGTGTATTTCCGGGTGATGACGTAAAGGTTTTTATCTATTTCGATTCAGAAGATAGAATTGTAGCGACAACTCGTAATCCATATACTCAAGTTGGCAAGTTTGCAATTTTGAATGTTGTTTCAACAAGCGGTGTTGGAGCATTTCTGGATTGGGGATTAAGAAAAGATCTGCTGGTGCCATTTGCTCGTCAGCGTGATAAGATGGTTGAAGGACGCTCATATCTGGTATATACCTATGTTGATCCAAAGACCAAGAGAATTGTGGCTACCGACAAGATAGCAGGATATCTGGATCAAACCTTTCCTGAGTATGAGAGGGGTGAGAAGGTAGAGATTCTGATTGCCCGTAAATCAAATCTGGGGTATAATGTAATCATTAATGATGCCCATTGGGGTTTGGTATACAATAATGAGATATTTACGGACGTGAAGATTGGTCAGCGAATGGCCGGATACATTAAAGAGGTTAGAGAGGATGAAAAGATAGATGTCTCATTGTCTCCTATTGGTTATCAAGGCAAGGTTGATAGTCTGATGGGGACTATCCTTGATAAGATTAAGGATAATGGAGGTACGCTTGATATTTCTGATAAGAGTTCCCCCGACGAGATTAAGCGTGTTTTTGGATGCAGTAAGAAGGCATATAAAATGGCATTAGGAACGTTGATGCGTATGGGGTGTATAGAGATATATCCTAATGAGGTAAAGTTGATAGAGGCTGAGTAGGAGAGTTCCGATGGCAAAACGTTATTATAATCGAATAGAAGGTGAGAGTTCCGATAGGGAACGGAACAATAGAAGGAATTATAGTGAATTAGCGAAGAGCATCTGCTCTTCGCTAAAGTCATATTTTTATATATGTTTCAGTGCCGTTGCGGATTATTGTAAAAGATATCTTTTTAACCGAAGGGGAGTTTATTCTTCCATAGCAGTAGTTTTGTTGTGTGTTGTTACATTATTTATCAGGAGGTGTGACTTTGACTTCGGTATTCCAACAATCAATAAAGGAGCTTTGAAACCCTACTATGGTTATTTTAGGAACAATAGTCATTTGAACAGATTCTTCAATGATTTGAATGATAAACACCTTGTGGCAGCCAAAGCAAATGGAATTCAGATAGATAAGGTGAAAGGCTCGTTGGATGAGATTGTTGATGAGTGGAATCTGGAAATCATAGAGGATTGTAGTTATTACGAGGTAGATAAGTTGACGCACTCTGCTCCCTATTTAGTGTCATCGGCTGCCGAACTATTGGAGGATATATGTAAAAATTTCAGAGATTCTGTTGAGAGCAAAGGATATCCTGAGGTTAAACCAATTGTAACCAGTCTATTCAGAACTCCTGAAAGTGTAAAGAAGTTACAACGTTCAGGCAATGTAAACTCTTCATCAAATTCAGCTCATCTTTATGCGACTACCGTAGATATAACATATCGTCGTTTTGATGGTACTGA
>JAGBFU010000042.1 GCA_017936285.1 Marinifilaceae bacterium
CTCGCGGCTCAGCATAACCCAAGTAAACTTGGTTTCTGCATTCGCTCCGCAGCGTCGGTTCAGCATAATGCAAATAAATTTGCCTTCTGCGTTCGGCTTGCACTAATGTTCGCCATTGCTGCGCAATGACGCAAAATCGGCAGCGCCTCAGCATAGTGCAAACAAGTTTGCCTTCTGCGTTCACCTTGCACTAATGTTCGCCATTGCTGCGCAATGCCGCAAAATCGGCGGCGCCTCAGCATAGTGCAAACAAGTTTGCCCTCTGCGTTCGGCTTGCACGATTTTTCCTAATTCGCAAACACAAAGTGTTTCCGCAAAATCGGCGGCGGTTCGGCATAATCCAAATAAATTTGGTTTCTGCACTCACCTTGCACGATTTTTCCTAATTCCTAATTAACTCCTAACTTTTAACTGAACATGGTTGAGATTGAAAGAAAGTTTTTAGTGCTCGATGAGAGTTACAAGAGACAGGCTACTGCATGCTATCCAATAAAGCAGGGATATCTATCAAGAGTCCCTAATAGAACTGTGCGCATTCGTATAAAAGGCGATAAGGCATATATCACTATCAAAGGAAGATCCACAAATGGTGGGATAAGCCGTTTTGAATGGGAGCATGAAATATCGGTTGCAGAGGCGGAAGAGCTTCTTAAACTTTGCGAAAAGGGAATTATTGAAAAGAGTCGTTACATAGTTCCCATAGGAAACCATGTATTCGAAGTTGATGAGTTTTATGGAGAGCTACAAGGCAGAGTTCTTGCCGAGGTAGAACTAAATAATATAAACGAGGAGTTTGAATACCCCTCGTGGCTCGGCGAAGAGGTAACAGGCAATCCTGCCTATTACAACTCCGCAATGTATAAAAAGTGATTACTCTATAATCCACTCGTGAATTCCGCTTGAGCAATCGATAGGAAGATCTATCTCAATCTTTGCAGCGACAGCCTTTACCGGCTCAAAATCGACAATATTGATATAGTTCAACTCAGTTCCAAAAGGATCATCGGTTTTAACAGGAATCCACTCACCACCCTTTTTAGCCTGATAGTACAATCTCCAAGCCTTTGGAGCTTTGCATCCACCACCGTCGCTAAACCAGAAAATCAAAGATTTTGAAATTGTTCGAGGTTTATCGAATGTGTAGCTTATCCACTCTGTCTGATTTGCATTTGGCCACCAGTGGAAAAATTGACAGTTACGGTCATTCGAGCCTGCAGGCATAATCTGGTCACGAATTCCCTCGATATCACGGTTCACCAAAGAACCATCAATCTTACTTGTATTGGCAATAGTTGGCGCCGGTTTAGGTTTTGCTGATTCAATCGTAGTAGGGAACCAGATTACCATAGGCGATGTCTCTCTGTGTGCCCACGCATAGTATGGTATTGCCTTGAAGTTACACTCTTCGCCGGTTACAACTTTACCTTCAATGGTACGTTTTGTATGCTTAGCCTTGCCATTCAACTCTACCATTCTCCCCATCTGGTTAGTTACCAACTCTGGAGTAAACTCGCCATTAATATCAACAATCAGATCGTTAATCTTTCTATCCTCGAAATCTATACCCTCGGCACAATATACAATTGGGCCTCGCTGCAAAGCAATCTTACCAATATTTGTAACAACGCTATCACTTGCTACTACCTTGTGAACAGTCATTGGAAGATTAACTCCTATAACATCGCCCTTACTCCACTCTTTGTTAATTGTAACATAACCATTTTCTACAGGTATATTAACAACCTCACCATTCAAGGTAACAACAGGTTTCTCGGTATCAACCTCTGCATAGTGGTAAAGAATATTTCCAGGAACCGGCTCATTATTTGCCCATCCAGGGATACGAACCTTTACAGCAAACTTATCTGCTACGGCTGGATTCACCACAATCTTAATATCACCACTCCATGGCATATCTCCGGTTTGAACAAACTCAACCTCTGTTCCGTCAACATTGAAATTAGCCTTACTTGCCATATAGAGATTTACATACACCTCGCTATCCTTAACTGCATATTGATAGCCCGGTACTGCAGGGATAAATCTGGCAATATTTGACGGGCAACAAGCACAACCGAACCACTCGCTTCTGCGACCTCCATTCAAAGACTCCAATGGATTAGGATAGAAGAATCTGTCTCCTGTCATTGCAACTCCAGAAAGCACGTTGTTATACAATGCTCTCTCTAATACATCAATATACTTACCATCGCCCTCGTTCAGGAACATTCTGTAGTTCCAGAAAACATTAGCGATTGCTGCACAAGTCTCACAATAAGCTGATAAATTTGGAAGCTCATATTTTGCGCCAAACCCCTCATGACCACCGGCAGCTCCAACACCACCTGTAATATATAACTTAGTCTCAACAATATCTTTCCACAAACGGTGTGAAGCCTCGTTATAACTGTCATCGCCTGTGATTGCAGCAACATCGGCCATTCCTGTAAACATATACAAAGCACGTACAGAGTGTCCTACAGCCTCCTCCTGCTCTACTACAGGTTTGTGGCTCTGATCGTATGTACTTCCCGTCTTATCAGTGCAATTTCCACGAACATCAAGGAAGAATTTTGCCAGGTCCAGATACTTTTTCTCTCCGGTAACACCATACAATTTTACCAAACCAATCTCAACCTCCTGGTGACCGGGCCATGTATGAATTCCATCAGGGCCAAAATCCTTGCAAAGCAAATCGGCAGCCTTAATACATACATCAAGCAAATTGCGCTTACCGGTTGCCTGATAATAGGCAACTCCGGCCTCGAACATGTGGCCTAAATTGTACAACTCGTGGCTCAGCACATGGGTAAACTCCCAGCGTTTGCTACCTATCCAATCATGAGAATTATCACCCATAATTGTACGCCATGTATATAGATAACCATCATCCTCCTGAGCAGCAGCATAGTAACTGATCAAAGTATCAACATATGCCTCCAACTTAGCATCAGGAAATGTTGTTAAAGAGTAAGCTGCACCCTCAATAATTTTACCCAATTATATACTTGAATACACCAAAGAATAAAATCTTGGTATAAGTTAATTATACTAAATTATACTAAGCCGTGATATACATATTCAAAGATAATTAAAAATTCTTTGGATTATGGCAACAGACCCATATTTATCTAAGCAAAGTGTCGGCGGTTTAGTGGAGCGGTGTGTGAATACCCCCCCCCCCAGCAGAATAACCATTAATAGTACACCAGACCCATTTTCTTCGGGAAATATTGGGGAGTTACTACCAATGTACTGGAGCACCCTAAAAAATGCCAGACTGGGTGACGAATTTATTATTGAAAATACTGCGTATGGAGTACCTTGGCTAATAACTGCAAAATGTGTTATGATTAACACCTCTGGTGTAAAAAGTATACATTTTTTCTGTAAATCACCTAAGATGATGGGTGATTGGAACCCAACAAGTTTACGTTGTGTATTAGATACAGAAACTCCATTTAATACTTTTGAATTGGTCATAAGTCCAACAGATAGTACGCAGTTTACATATGGTGCTATATAGTAATACTGATTTGGGCAACCGCATTTCGTGGTTGCCTTTTTTGTGTCCGAATTCCAGTTAGTCAAAAAAAATGAAAATAATTTCAAAAATATAAGTCCCTGAATTTTAATATGTTAAAACTTTTGATTATATTTATATAACAAAAATGGTAATAATTCCAAGTGGTTTTGTGTGTAATTGGTTCAAAAACCAATGAGCAAAATTAAACATGGATAAACTTAGAAAGAACATAAAGTCGTTTATTGATATACTATCATATTTCAAAGATGCAAAAACCTGCCGAGAGTTTTTGGAGGAACAACGCTGGCACGGTACTCCGATATGTCCTCATTGTGGAACTATATCACAAAAGCACTATAAGTTGAAGACCAAAGGAGAGTATAATGGCAAATATAAATGCTGTGAGTGCCGAGAGGTGTTTACCGTAACAACGGGAACAATGTTTCACGGTAGCCATATTCCTTTGCAAAAATGGTTTTATGCAATCTATATTTTCATATCTCACAAGAAAGGTATTAGCAGTATTCAATTGGCAAAGGATATCGATGTAACACAAAAGAGTGCTTGGTTTATGCTAAACAGAATACGATACAATATGTACGACCGAATGAAACCAGCCTTTGAAGATATGACCCAAGTTGATGAAACCTATGTGGGTGGTAGAAATAAAGGTCGAATAAAAGGTGCACAAGGAAGAAGTTTGAAAACAAAAGTTCCAGTAGTTGGATTATTGTCCAATGGTATGGTAAAAACAATAGTTGTCCCAAATACCGACAGATTTCATTTGCAAACGATTATAGATGTTTATGTACGAAAAGAATCAACGGTTATTACCGACGGTTGGCAGGGTTACAGCAATGTTAAACGGGAATATAACCACAAGGTTGTGGACCACGGAAAATACGAATATGTAAAAGACGGTTTTCATACTAATTCAATAGAGGGTTATTGGTCGCACCTTAAACGAGGCATCAAAGGTATATATCATAAGGTTTCAAAGAAACATCTTTGGAGATATTGCGGAGAGTTTGATTTCAGATACAATACTCGAAAGATTGATGATATAACAAAATTTGTAATGTTTGTGGTAACGGGATATAGGAGATTAGCCTATAAAGAATTACTTGCCGAATATGAAATATGGGGTAATTTGTAACTTGGTGGATAGTATTTGTATCAACGGAGAATTGAAATAGCAGTTCTCCGTTTTTTAGCAACAGCCTAAAAATAAAGGGTAAATATCGTACATTTTCAAAAGTTTTTGTAATTTTGTAGTGTCAGCCGTAGTTTTGGCAAGACATATTAGGATAAAACACGAAAGTGTTACTGATTTATTCCTCTGATAAAATCTGGTAAATTTTAAGAACAGGAATAAGCCGTTACCCTTCGCTATGCTTATAGCGTGAGGGCTGTTGCTTATTTATTGTTCGAGGTTTACCAGAGCCCATCAGAGTAGATATGCCAACAGTC
>JAGBFU010000043.1 GCA_017936285.1 Marinifilaceae bacterium
GTGCAAGGAGAGAGCAGAAGCCAAGTTTACTTGGATTATGCCGAACCGCAGCCGATTTTGCGGCATTGCGTAGCAATGGCGAACACTAGTGCAAGGAGAGAGCAGAAGCCAAGTTTACTTGGATTATGCCGAACCGCAGCCGATTTTGCGACATTGCGTAGCAATGGCGAACACTAGTGCAAGGAGAGAGCAGAAGCCAAGTTTACTTGGATTATGCCGAACCGCGAGGAGTAGAAGCACACGAAGTGTGGTTAACCGCAGCCGATTTTGCGGAAACACGAAGTGTTTGCGAATTTGGAGTTAATTAGAAATTAGGAATTAGGATGAGACGGTATTTTAGATATTTAATGTTACTGATTGCAGGAGTGCTATTTCTTGCATGTAACGATGAGGTGAATAATAAGGAGCCTCTGCTAACAGTGGATGATGAATATGTAGGTAGCGTTAAACATTTTTTGTTGGGTGACGAGACGGCAAATTTCTCACAGAGCGATGTTCGCTGTTTTCTTATGACAGAGGATGGAGAAAAGATTATGCGTTATTGTACCCATAAACGTGTGGATAGTATATCTGAGGTCGAGTTGACGACAGGATTGAAGGATGGTATTTATCGTCTGCTCTATTTTGAGTATGATCTTCCCAGACAAAATAACGGCCCTCTCCAGACAAGAGAGTTTGGACTTGGCGGTAGAATAAAAGTTGCTAATGGTCAGGTTGTTATGTTGGATAACTTTAATGCTTCAATGGGTTTTTCGGGCGAGGGCACAAAAGAGTCTCCGTTTGTGATTACTTCGGCTAAACATCTTGAGCGTTTGGCAAGTTTGGTAAATGGTACATTAACCAATAAGAGTGTAAATAATAGTACCTATTTTGCTCAATATGCAGATATTGATGTTTGGGAGGTTTGTTGGGATTTTCCTGATGGTTATGGGTGGTATCCGATTGGTTTTACAAATGTATTGCCGTTCCGTGGACACTATAATGGTAAAGGATACTCTATTGAAGGTCTCTATTCATACAGAAATGTCTCAAGTGGAGTGGGATTGTTCGGATTTATCCATACTGCCGAGATTGATAGTGTTGTTCTTAAAGGAGCTGAGATTTATGGATTGTATGCCACAGGAGGTATTGCCGGAGCTGTTGTAACATCGGCAGGAAAGCGCGAGCCCTCGACAATAAACCATTGCAAGGTGATGAACTCTGTTATCTCCGGTGCAAGAGAGGTAAACGGTGATGTTGATACATGGAGTGCATCGATCGGTGGTATCGTTGGAGCTGTTGATGCATATGCGATATTCTTGGCCAATGGATGTAGTGTTGATAGTGAAACGGTTGTTAATGGCGCCAATTGTGTAGGAGGAATATTGGGCGGTGGAAATCTATACTCTGCAATCCAGATAGCAAATTGCTCCAATAGTGCAGAGGTGAGTGCTGCTTATTCTGCTGTTGGTGGTATTATTGGAAGTGCTGATACTGTTACTGTTGTTGCATGTCGCAATAGCAATAAAGTAACCGGAGCAATTAAATATAGTGGCGGTGATGATGGAAATAGCGGGATGTCTGCCGGTGGAATTATAGGCGGTTCAGGTTGCTCTGCAATATCGGCATGTGTAAATAGTGGTAATGTTAGTGGAAATGACGGAGTTGGTGGAATCATTGGTAGTACCAGGTTGGGAGATGGTTCTGAGGTATATTATAATACTACCAATTTGCGCTATTGCCTGAATAGCGGAGAGATTTCGGGAAATAATAATGTAGCAGGATTATGCGGAGAGGCGCAATTTACCGGTTATGCTTTGTGCAATCAAGGTGTTGTAGAGGGGAATAATTGTGTGGCCGGAGTTGTTGGATATTCACCTGCAGCAGCTATATTGAATTGCGTAAATAGTGCATCTATTAATGGAAAAGAGTATGTTGCCGGAATCATTGGACAATCAACTTGGGGAACATTGGCAATAAATCAGAATTATGGTTCAGTTACCTCAAAAGGAAACTATGCCGCAGGAGTGGTGGCACTTACCGGAGATAATGTTATTCTGAATTATTGCGAGAATAGTGCTCCAATTATGAGCGAAGGTCCGGATCCTAAAACCGGTGGTGTTGTTGCCGAGTTTGGTTTGCCAAGTGAGTGGACTGCAGACAGAATAGCTTCGGTTGTTATTGGAGCTCTGGAGGTAGTTAATGGTTTGATAATCTCTCCTCTGGCATCGGCTACAACCGGTGCATTGCTTGAGGGGGGAATGGTTACAAATAAAATAGGCCTTTACTGTATAAATGTAGGAGTTGGCCTCTTCTATCTTCCTGCCGATATCTATTTTTATGGTGCCGGAGTGTATAATGTGTTTAATAAAGAGTATGCTGTAGAAATTGATTATGAGAATGAGTTGGAGATAGATAAAATATCTACAACTATAACTTCAACAATTCAGTCAATTCGCAATAGTAGTGCAACCTGGAAGGAGTATGATGATCGCATAGAGGCTTTGAGAGCTATGTGCGAATCTTCTGATGATTCTCAACTTAAAACATTCAATCAGAATCTTAATGATACAAGAAATGAAAGGTCTGCTAGTATTGCGGAGCTTCGTGAAACGAAAGAAGTTATTCATACAGCTATAGGTGGATGCTGTATTCTTGTAGGCACTGTTGCCGGAATTGTTGCTGCAATTCCTAGTGGAGGTTCAAGTATTCTTGTTGTTGCTACAGAAATAGCTACTGTGGTTGGTATGGGAACCAGTGTAATAGGTGGATTGAATGGTATTGTACAAGGATGTACTGATTACACCTATAATGCAACAATTGCATCGCAGTGTGTGAATAGCGGAGAGATTAGTGCACCTAATGCAAGTGGCGGATATGTAGGTGGAGTTGTTGGTTCAACCAGCGACTATGCAATTATTCGCGATTGTATAAATACGGCAAGTTGTAATGCTCCCGGAGCAAATCGAGGGCAAATGACAGGAAGAGCAAATCCTAAGGTAGAGATTTATAACTCTTTGGCAATTGGAAGTGCTTCGGGCTGGAGTGGCTTTGCAGGTACAGATAAGTCATCTGTAACGTATGGTGGTTTATACTACTACTTGTCAGGTCAGACTAATGTCAGTGGAAATTATGGAGATCAGGGAACAGAGTTGAATTCATCTCAATTGGGCAGTTCGGATAGTTTCAGCGGATGGAGTATTGGTTCTGACAACTCATTGTGGAGTATCCAAAGTGAAACAACGCCAGCTTATCCAATACCATTAAATTCCGAGGCGATGTAAGAATCTATTATAATAATAAACAGTTCGCCCCTGCTTAAAGATCTTCAAGAGCAGGGGCGAAATTTTATTGTTTAATATCTTATCCGTTTTGGCGCGAAACTTTTATGATTCCTTTCAGTGAGCGGACACGTGCAATGAATTGATCAAGGTGCTGAGAGTCGCTGACCATAATAGTCAAGCTACCATCGAAACCTCCATCGGTAGAGTTTACCGAAATAGAACGCATACTTACGTGGCTGTCTTTTGATACAAGTTCGGTAAGTTGTGTCAATATGATTCCGCTTGAACCGGAACCGACAATCTTAAGTGTTGCCTGATATGAACTTCCTCCCTTGTTTGTCCATTGTGTTTTGACAAAACGATATGGATAGCGACGCATCATCTCCTGCACATTCTTGCAGTTGGTACGGTGCACCTTTATGCCCTCGCCTATTGAAACAAAGCCCACAATATCATCGCCATAGACCGGGTTACAGCACTTGGCAAATTTATACTCAACGCTATCAACGGTTTTATCAATAAGCAGGACATTAGAGTATGACGAACGATTCTCAGGAGTGAACTTAACCTCGTTCTGAGGCTGTGGGGCAACAGGTTGCGGAACCTCCTCTTTTGCTGTAAGAATCTCTTTAATCTCGGCGAAATCATAACGCTCCTCACCAATAGCCTGGTACAACTCCTTGGCATATTTGTATTTATAGTAGAGCATTAGTTTGCGAAGAACGTCGTCGTTAAACTCCATCTTCCAGTTCTTGATTCTGCGCATCAAAGCCTCTTTGCCAATCTCGGCAAGTTTGTTTGCCTGCTCATTTAAAAACTGGCGAATTTTATTTCGCGCCTTTGTTGTTACTGTAAAGTTCAACCAGTCAGCTTTGGGTTGCTGATTGGGCGAGGTTGTGATTGAAATCTGGTCTCCGTTTTTAAGGACATATTTCAATGTCTCGTTTCGTTGGTTTACAATACCTCCCACACATTTTGCTCCAAGATTTGAGTGGATAGAGTAGGCAAAGTCAAGTAGTGTAGCACCGGCATGCAGAGTTACCAGATCACCCTTTGGGGTAAATACATGTACCTCTTTGTCGTGCAAATCAATCTGCATATCATCAAGTAAGTCAATAGCGTTGCTATCTTTACTTTCAAGAATCTCACGCAACTCATTCAGCCAATTCTCGACAACCATATCAGAGCTACCGCCCTTGTACTTCCAGTGTGCAGCAAAGCCTCGCTCGGCAATCTCGTCCATACGCTCTGTTCGAATCTGAACCTCAACCCATCGGTTCTGTGGACCAAGAACAGTGGCATGAAGCGACTCGTATCCATTTGACTTTGGAACAGAGAGCCAGTCACGAAGACGTTCCGGATTCGGATGATAAATATCGGTTACCACAGAATAAACCTTCCAGCAATCGGGTTTCTCATCCTCGCCCTTGCTGTCAATTATAAAGCGAATGGCAAAGATATCGCATATATCCTCGAACTCGACATGCTTTGTTCTGATCTTGTTCAGAATAGAGGCGATGGTCTTTGTTCTGGCCTTCATATGGTATTTTACACCACGCTTGTCAAGCTCTGCGCGAATAGGTGCTGCAAACTCCTGGATATAGGCCTCGCGTGCACTTTTGCTATCCTTTAACTTACGCTCAATATCTGCGTATGTTTCTGGCATAGTTATTCGTAGGGCGCGCTCCTCCATCTCAGACTTCAAATTGTATAGACCCAAGCGGTGTGCAATAGGAATATAGATGAAATTGGTTTCATCGGCAAGTTTTAACTTCTCATCCTCGCTTAATGTTTCGCACTTGCGAAGCATATATAACTTCTCGGCCAGAAAAATAAGTTGAACGCGTATATCCTCGGCAAAACCAAGTAACAGCTTTCTGAAGTTTTCGGAGTTTATAATACCCTGTTTCTCCTTAAGCTTGGTAATCTGTTTTAAACCGCGGCTGATATTGGCAACTCTTGAGCCGAATTGTTTGTTAATATCTTCGAGTGTAATTTGGTCCGAGTTAAATGTATCATAAAGTAGGGTACATATAATAGAGGTTCTGCCCAAACCAATTTCACGACTGATCATTATGGCAATATCCAGTTCCTCGTTGATTCTCTCTGCTGCTTTGTCAGCAGGAAGATGCATAACGTTACGAATAGCTATGCGAAGAGCATCTTTTATCTGCTTGATATCCTTGGGCGAACCAAGATTTCTACACGATGTCAAAAGGGTCTGAAACTTCTCGCCAACAATCTCTCTATACTTTATTAGTATGTTGTTCATAGTATCGTCTAATTTAGTCTCTCAAAGTTAAAATTTAAACATTTGAAAAGCAAGATATTTAAATCAAATTAACCTAAATTATATAAATTTGAATTATACAAATCTCTTATTTTACTAATTTTGCGTTTAGTGAAACTAACTAAAAAGTTATAGATATGAAGAGGATAAAATTTATTAAAAGTATGCTGATGATCTCCATTTTGGCACCTTTTGTTGCCTGTTCTGAAGGAGATAATGGTTTTGATATTAACGGCAGTTGGATCTCTCACAATGAGAACTATGAGGATTGGAGCATATATACCTTTGATTATGATGCTTCTGTATCGTATCAGGACGTGGATGGTGTAAAATTCACAGGAACATATTCATACAGTAATAAGGATGAAGTGGTTGCAATGAATATAACCAATACAAACAGCGAGAGCTATAGCGGTATAGTTACTTTGGGCATAACTGAGGTTGATGGTTATATGTTGCTGGACTTAGGTGAAGAGGGTACATCACAATACTATTCAATTACACCTGCCACTAAGATTGTGGGAGAGTGGCGCTGGCGAAATGGAGATGACTGGAAAAAATATATCTTTAAATCCAATGGAGAGTTTGATTTGATTGATAATACAGGAAGTCAAAGCAGAGGTACATACACATATCATAAAGCTGATCGTTTGCTTGTCATCAAGACAACATATGCCGAGAGTGGTACATTGGGCGAGGAGATTTATCTGGTGAATCTATACAAAGAGCTTATTCTTTTGGAGGAGCCTAATGGAGATTCTTATATTTACGAGAATATAAATTAGTAAATGAATGAAAAGAGAGGAGCGATATAAAGAGTTATTGGCCTGGTTCTCACGGAGTATGCCCGATGCCAAAAGTGAATTGAACTACTCAAATCCTTTTGAACTGCTTGTTGCAGTTGTATTGAGTGCGCAGTGTACAGATAAAAGGGTCAATCTCACAACTCCTGCTCTTTTTGCCAAATATCCTGATGCAGCGGCAATGGCCGGCGCATCTGTTGAGGAGATATACTCGCTAATCTCTTCGATATCTTTTCCAAACAATAAAGCGTTGCATCTGTCGCAGATGGCTAAAAAACTGCTCTCTGATTTTGGTGGCGAGGTGCCAAGCGGGATGGAGGAGTTACAAACATTACCCGGAGTGGGGCGTAAAACCGCCAACGTTGTACGTGCGGTTGCTTTCAATATTCCGGCGATGCCTGTGGATACCCACGTTTTCAGAGTGGCAGCCAGAATAGGTTTGTCAGAAAAAGCAAAGACGCCCGATGAAACCGAGCGTCAATTGGTATCCTATATTCCGAAAGAGATGTTGGCGGATGCTCACCACTGGATTCTACTGCATGGGCGTTATGTATGTACTGCCAGAAAGCCCAAATGTAATGAGTGCGGAGTATCGAAGTGGTGCAAAAGTTATTCTAGTTCTTCCAAAGTTTAAGCAGGAAGTAACCTCCGATAAACTGGATGTGCATACCCAAAATTCCAAGTCTGAAATCTTGAACAGCTACATAGAAATCCTGAACCATAGCCCACTCAATAAGAGTTCCGACTACCTGATAGAAGAATACCACTCTTGCCAGCAGGGCAATAGATACTCTTTTTGTTTTATGAGCAACATATGAGGCTGCTGCTACAAGCAACATGGATTTTATCAGAATGATTGGCAATACCTCACCTCCCGGCATTCCGAAAAGCATGTGATTGATAAGTGGTGATGCAATACCGCACATCAAACCGACTCTCCAACCGTATTTGTAGGCTGCAATCAATGTAAAGAAGTAAATAGGCAGAATCATCAAGCCTCCATTTGGAATAAGGTGGCATAGTTGTGGCAAAATGATGTTGCCTGCAACAAAGGCTGCTGCATAAAGGTAACTCTTGTAGCTCTTAAGGCTCAATGAGTATAAATTTGTTGTACTCTCCATATCTGTTGTTTTTAATATTTACCTGTTCAAAAAATTCTCTATGAGTGGCAGGCACTCTTCCGGTGTATTAACAGTGTTGCACAGCGTCTCCACCGGACATACCCCATCACCGTTGCGGTTTATAATGTGCGGGACACTTTTTGCAAAACTATGCATTATTTTGCAATCTTGCAATAGTTTTATTGCATTATTGCTAATAATATCTGCATAAATTTCCTCCACACCTCCAAGAATCATCAAAGCAGCAGCTCCTTTGCCTATAACCTTGTCTGCAATAAATGCTCCTTTCATAATTTCCGGACTCTCTTTCAATATGGTAAACAGATCTTTTACTCCACGTTGTGTAAAAGTGTATATCTCTCCACTATTCTCAATAACGCATGAATATCCCCCCTGGTGCAGAATCTCTATAATCTTCTCTTTATCCCTCATTCCTAACTCTTTTTATCTCTTTTATCAGCTCCTCTTTACATCTTTCGCGTTTGGCAATAAACCTTTGCCACTCTTCACTTTCGGGATGCAAAGCTCTGTGTGCCATGCTTTTTGCGTGTTTTTCAGCTCGCTGCATTAAGTTGAGCGAGGCCTCGTCCATATAGTGTCTGCAAAATTTTTCACGAATGTAAGCAACTGCCTGATTTGAGGGGTGCAGCATATCCTCACCGTAGAAACGATAGTCCCGTAACTCATCCATAACAATCTCGTATGCAGGGAAGTAGTCGCAGTTTTTTGTATTTCTGATAATCTTGTCAATAGCGATAAGAAGTGTGGATTTGCTTAGTTGATTACCGTGTGCGCCATCTTTCCAGTGTCTTATCGGACTGACGGTAAAGATAACTTTGATATTTGGTTTGTCAGCCTCAACTTTGTGTAACCACTCTATCCACATATTGGCTATCTCGTCGGCCGATAGCATCTCCCTTGTAAAGTTGTCAGCCGGAAGTTTGTGGCAATTGGCAACAACCTTGCCGCTACTTTTGTCGCGGTATATCCATGCTGTTCCGAATGTTATCAGAAGCAGATTACACTCTTGCCAATGTCTGTTGGTATCAAGACTGATATAGTTGATTCGCTTTATGCACTCTTCTGCACTATGGTGTGACAGAGAACCGTGATGTTGCATAGAGTGATACAGACCATTTGAAAATACCAGATTATCGGTAGTGAATTGGGTGGCACTGCACACCATCTTCAGCGTATTCAGCACCGATACGGGATTATACATCACACCAACAGGATTGGGGATGATATTAAACAGACACTCTTTCAGGTAGTTGCCAATGTTGTCGGCAAAGCAGGAGCCGATGGATATTATATTGTCGGAATATCCAATACAGAATGGGGCTCTCTCTATCTCAACAACTGTCTGTAGCTGCATATACTATTGTAGATCCGGAATAGGCTGATTAATCGCATTGAGAGAGTCAATCGCTCTTTGCATGGCAAGCTCCTCCTCAATACGTCTGCGCTCACCAAGTGGCAATCGTTCAAAATCGGATATGCTGATGTCGCACTTTACGATGTAGCTATCGGGATAGAGATTGCGGATACGGTTTAAATCGGGAATAGCTTCGAGTTTAGTTCTGTAGTTGCCAACCCTGATCTTAAAATCGGGAACGGTGTACTGCAGGTAGGCCGGAATATCCAGATAGTCCTCCTCGAATTTATCGCGTATAGCCTCTAACTCCTCAACCTGTTTCTGGGCGGAGTTTACAGATAAAATCTGAATTCTGTAGCCCGAAAAACTCTTGTCTGTCATATTTTGCAGGATATAACTCTGCATCATTACTCCAACCTCTGCAGGCACAACCAATTCGGCAACTCCTCCGTTTTCGCTCGTATCTGCAAGCATCGTCAATATTTCGAATGTTAGAGAATCATTTGTGACAGAGTCTGTTGTAATGGTGTCAGCACTATTTAGACTTTTGATATGAGCCCATATCTCCTCGGCATTCTGGGCTTTTAGAGCAACGCTGAATGTTGCAAATATTATTAGTAAAACAGCTTTTCTCATCATTGTATATATGGCTTCTGAATTTTTTGCGAAGATAGAAAAATTATGTGAGAAATTATCTATCTTTGCCAATATTTACAAAATCATAAGTTGTTTAGAAACAATGGTAACAGAAGAGCAATTTATTGCAATATTACAAAGGGAGATGCGCCCGGCTCTTGGATGTACCGAGCCTGTTGCATGTGCATTGGCGTGTGCCAAATGTGGAGAGTTATTGGGAGGAGAACCCGATAGCGTAAAGGTGTTTGTTAGTGGTAATATCTTCAAAAACGGAATGGGAGTGGGAATTCCGGGAACCGGAATGATTGGTTTGCCGATAGCAGCTGCTCTTGGTTCTGTTTGCGGTAAAGTAGAGTATGGATTGGAGGTACTCAAAGATGTTGCTGTAGCTGATAATCTGCAACGTTCAAAGGATATGGTATCAGCGGGCAAAGTATCGGTGGAGTTAAAGCAGGATTGCAGTGATAAACTCTATGCCGAGGCGATTTGTACCAAGGGTGGTAACGAGGCTGTGGCTGTTATAGCTCATGCTCATACCAACTTTATCAAGTACTCATTGAATGGCGAAGTGCTCTTTGAGAAGAGTTGTTCTGAGAGTTCAGATGCCGATAAGGGGGTTGAGTTGTCTCTTCGCGAGATTTGGGATTTCTGTAATAATGTAGATATAGAAAAGATAGCCTTTCTGAAGGCCGGTGCTGAGATGAATAAAGAGATCTCTGAGGCCGGATTGAAGAGCGAGTATGGTTTGCAGATTGGTAAGTCATTAAAAGAGAATGTAGGTGAGGGAATCCTCGCCAATGATTTTATGACAAAGGCTCTTATTGCTGCAACATCGGCAAGTGATGCGCGTATGGATGGATGCCCAAAACCTGTTATGACAAACTCCGGTAGTGGAAATCAGGGAATTACGGTATATTTGCCTGTGGTAATCGCTGCCAAGGAGTTTAATGCTACCGAAGAGCAGTTGATACGTGCGTTGGCAATGAGTAATCTTGTAGCAGCACATATCCACTATTATATGGGACACCTATCTGCATTGTGTGGAATTATGCTTGCAGCGACAGGAGCTGCAACCGGAATTGTCTATTTGATGGGCGGAGATTACGAAAAAGCTACCAATGCAGTAAAGACAATGAGTTCGGATTTGACCGGAATGATTTGCGACGGAGCAAAATCAGGTTGTGCTCTTAAGGTCTATTCGGGAGTATCTGCAGCGGTTCAGGCAGCCCTTTTGGCAATGAGGGGAATCAAAACATTTGATTCCGGAATTGTTGATTCCGAGGTTGAGAATACCTTCAAGAATATTGGAATAATCGGTTCTGTAGGAATGGAGCAGACAGATGAGACCATCCTTAAGATAATGTGCGAAAAGTATAGAAATTAAGCGGATTATAATGTCGGATATCTCATGGTTGGATAGAGCTAAGTTGTTGGTGGGCGAGGAATCGCTCACCAAACTTATTAATTCCCATATTCTTGTTGCCGGATTAGGCGGAGTTGGGGCTTATGCTGCCGAGCAACTTGCTCGTGCCGGAGTAGGCGAGATGACCATCATCGATGGCGATATAGTTGAGGCCTCAAACAAAAACCGCCAGCTTCTGGCTCTGGATTGCAATGTGGGAATCAGTAAGGCTCATTTGATGGCCGAGCGTATCCGCCAGATAAATCCCGATATTACTCTTCACGTTATTGATGAATATATAAAAGATGAGCGTATGGAGGAGATTCTGGCAATGGCAAAGTACGACTATGTTGTCGATGCCATTGATACTCTCGCTCCAAAGATATTTTTGATATTTCACAGTCTGAACTTGGGGTATCGGGTAGTCAGCTGCATGGGCTCGGGAGGGAAGATCGATCCTTCGTTGATTCAGGTAGCCGATATATCGAAGAGCTACAACTGTACTTTGGCAAGAATGTTAAGAAAACGCCTTCATAAACTTGGCGTTTATAAAGGCGTAAAGGTTGTTTTCTCATCCGAAGTTACGCCAGAATCGGCTGTTGAACTTGAGGAGGGACGTAATAAAAAATCCAATGTAGGAACTATCTCATATATGCCTCCTGTTTTCGGATGTTTTTTAGCTTCAGTTGTTATTCGTGATATTACAGGGTAGTTTATTCTTAAGCTTTTTTATCTTTGATGTAGGCAATAACATCGCTCAAGCAGGTGCTGAACTTCTCAAAATCCTCCTTATAAAGGAAAATCTTATGCTTTTCATACCCCTTTTTATTGTCAGAGATCTCTGAACTCTTTTTACTCTCGGTGATTGTGATGTAGAAATCATTGTTGCGAGTCTGCTTTACATCGAAATAGTAGGTTCTCTTTCCAGCTCTTACAGCTTTGCCATACACCTCCTGGCGCTCGTCGTTCTCTATAGTCTCCATAGTTTTGTATTGTTTCTATATTCCTCTTCGAGGTGCAAATTTAGTGTATAATTTTAAAAAAGTGCAAAATTATAGTTTAAATATTTGAATAGTGCCTCCACATTTTATTAAATAAGTGTTAATATAGGCTCTCCTTGCTACTGTATGGGGTAGAGGAATAAAAAAATGGAAGAAAAATAGAATATAAAATTCTAAAAAGTTATATTTGTCTTTCGTATGTGGGATGCTATTTTATTCCAAATTTTTCATAAAGCAGAGTAATGGTCACTATTAAGGATAAGGAGCAGTGTTGTGGATGTGCAGGATGTTCTCAGAGTTGTCCTGTTGGAGCAATTCGCATGGAGAGTGATGCTGAGGGATTTCTATATCCTGTTGCAAATCCGGATATCTGTATTGAGTGTGGTTTGTGTCACTCTGTCTGCCCTATGAGTATTACTGAGCATGGGGATAAATTGCTTGTGGCAATACATGCTTATAAGAACCCTGTTGACGAGGTGCGTTTGAGAAGTTCGTCAGGTGGTCTGTTTTCTAAATTGGCCACTGCGATTTTTAACAGAGGCGGTGTTGTTTGTGGAGCGGTATATGATACTCCACTCATAGTGAAACATATAGTGATAGATAGCGTTGAGCAGTTGCCCCTTCTGTGTGGTTCAAAGTATCTTCAAAGTGAGATAGGTGATAGTTACGTTCAGGTACGCAATATCTTGGAGAGTGGCAGAGAGGTGCTCTTTTCAGGTACACCATGTCAGGTGGCAGTATTGAGACGTTTTTTGGGTAAGGACTATGCAAATCTCCTTCTTGTCGATATTATATGCCACGGAGTGCCATCGCCTGAAGTGTGGAGAGCCTGCTTGTCGGAGTCTCTTCAAAAATCGGGAGTAGATATGGAGTACCGTGCGAGCGGAGTAAACTTCAGGGATAAACGAAACGGCTGGAAACATTACGGAGTTTCACTTACAGTAAAACATTTCAATGGCACGCTCAAGGAGATTTATGAGCCTGCTTCCCGGAATACATTTATGAAGGGCTTTTTGAATGATCTCTATCTTCGACCATCATGCTATAGTTGTATGTTTAAAGCGGGAGAGTCGGATAGCGATATTACCTTAGGCGATTTTTGGGGAGTTGAAAAGGTTAATCCTTTGTTTGATGATGACAAGGGCGTGAGTTTGGTTATCATTAATTCCCATAAAGGTAAAGAGGCTTTCACTGCAAATACAGAAGATTGTATCGATGTATCGCTGGATGATGTTGCAAAATACAATCCATCCTATTTTCAGTCTGCTGTGCGCCCAAAAGAGCGAGATGAATTTTTCAAAGAGTTCCTGGGAGCGCGCGGAACAACTATATCTTTGATAGAGAGGCTGGTTAAACAGAGATCCAGTGGTTTTAAAAACAGGATTATCACCGTGTTGAGGAGAGTTGGATTGTATGATACAGTTAAAAGATTCTCAAATAAACTGAAACAATTGTAGGCAGTATAAGAAGTAGATAAAAGATTCTAAGTAGGTAAAGGGATGAAAATAGGAATATTGACACAGCCTTTGGGTAGTAACTATGGCGGAATTTTACAGAATTTTGCGTTGCAGCAGACTCTTCTCTCTATGGGACACGAACCTGTTACAATCTATTATGGACATAACACAATTATCGATTGGATTCTACTCTGGATAAGATATATTGCAAAAAATATATTACGACATCCGAATCGTAAAATAAAGCCTCCGAGATACAGAGAGTTCGTTTTACGTTCAAAAACCCCGAATCTGGTGAATTTTGTGCTGCAGAGAATCTCTCTGACCTCGCCTATGAATGGTATAGACTCTTCATTGGTAAAGAGTTATGGTTTTGAGGGATTTGTTGTAGGCAGCGATCAGACGTGGCGGCCATGTTATAATGGAGGGGCTCTTCTCTACAATATGTTTCTTGATTTTACAGGCGATGAGAACTCTGTGAAACGGGTTGCATATGCGGCCTCGTTCGGAGTGGATAATTGGGAGTATAGTTACGAGCAGCAGAAAAGGTGCAAAGAGTTGGTGAGCCGTTTTGATGCGGTCTCGGTACGTGAAATCTCGGGAGTATCGCTTTGTCAGAAATATTTTGGTGTGGAGGCCAAACATCTGCTCGATCCTACCATGTTGCACGGTGCAGAGTTCTATCGAGCAGTTTGTGGTAGTAACGGCAAGGTTAATGACAAGGTAGTGGCTCTCTATATATTGGATATGGATTGCGAAAAGCAACAGTTGATAGATGGTTTTTGTAAAGCTAATGGAATGATTCCCAGGTATATCGGCCGGAGAAATAGTGATGGGTGTTATCCATCTGTCGAGTCATGGCTTGAAGCCTTTGACAGCGCCGCCTGTGTAATTACCGATTCGTTTCATGGAAGTGCTTTTGCAATAATATTCAATAAACCTTTTATTGCTATTGGCAACAAAGCGAGGGGAATGGAGAGGTTTAACTCGTTGTTTTCAATCTTAGGGTTACGTGGTGCTCTTGTCGAATCAACGGCAAGACCATTGGCATGTGCAACTCAGGACTGGGAGGCGGTAAATGCAAGATTGGGAGAGTGGCGTGAAAAGTCAATAAAATACTTAAAAGAGGGGTTGGTGTGATATGGCGTTAATTTCAATTGTTTGTCCTGTATACAGGGCAGAAGCATATATTCGGCGATGCGTCGATTCTATTATGAATCAGAGCTTTGATGATTTTGAACTTATACTGGTTGATGATGGCAGTCCCGATGGTTCAGGTACTATATGTGATGAGTATAGTGCCGCGGATAGTCGTGTCAAGGTGTACCACAAGCATAATGGAGGTGTAAGTTCTGCCAGAAGATACGGTGTAGAGAGGGCTACCGGAGAGTATCTCATCCATGCCGATCCCGATGATTGGGTAGAGCCGGATATGTTGGCTGAATTGTATAAGAGGGCAGTTGAGAGTAAGGCAGATATGGTTATCTGCGATTACTATGAGGAGCTTGCTGATGGTCAAAAGTATCAATCACAACAGATTGATACCGATAATACCGATACGATTCTCCGTGCACTTATGACCGATAAATTGCATGGAGCGTTATGGAACAAGCTTATAAAAAGGGAGTGCTATTTGCGATACAATCTATTCTTTCCCTTGGAACTGGTTGTGTGGGAGGATCTTTTTGTTTGTTGCAATCTGATGCGTTTCCCTGTGAATGTGGCCTATCTGCCAAAGGCATTCTACCACTATGACAATGTGGTAAACAGTTTGTCGGCTGTCCGTTTTCCATCACCCAAAACGCTCAGCTCACAAATCTACTTTATACACTATTTCGAAAATATACTTAATGATACAAAATATCAGATTGAGCTGAAGCACTTGAAGTTAAAGACCAAGCGTCTGGCTTTTATGGTAAAGAGTCTGAGCGACAGGGAGTATAAGGAGTTGTATAGTGAGATAAATGGAGAGTTGTGCAGTTGTTACAATCCGCTTAAGGTTAGATTCTACTCTGCATTGGCTCTGTGGAGCGGTTCACAACGCTTCGCCCATGCTCTGTTACGTATTGCTACGATTATAAAAACGGGCAAAAAATAGTTTTTATAGCAGTTAAATGGGACATTTTTATTAATTTCGCAAATTGTATGGAAGTGCCGACCGAAATCGGCTTGATTTGATAATTAGAAAAATAACAGATAATAGATGGAGACAGTTGTTAGCGGTATCAGACCTACCGGAAATTTACACTTGGGAAACTACTTTGGAGCAGTAAAGAACTTCTTGCGTATGCAGGATGAGTATAAATGTTATTTCTTTATAGCCGACTGGCACTCTTTGACAACTCACCCGAAACCGGGCGATGTAGAGTCAAATGTGCGTAAAATTCTGGCAGAATATCTGGCTTGTGGAGTTGATCCTGAGAAGTGTTCTATATATGTTCAGAGCGACGTTAAAGAGGTTCTTGAGCTATATCTTTTCTTGAATATGAATGCCTATCTCGGAGAGTTGGAGCGTGTAACATCGTTCAAGGAGAAGGCTCGTCAGCAGCCAAACAACGTAAATGCCGGATTGTTGACCTATCTGACTCTTATGGCTGCAGATATTCTTATTCACCGTGCCCACAAGGTGCCTGTAGGTAAGGATCAGGAGCAGAATATGGAGATGGCTCGCCACTTTGCACGCCGTTTCAATCAGATTTATGGTTCGGAGTTGTTCCCTGAGCCACAATCATTTCACTACTCAGCAGAGGCTGTAAAGGTTCCCGGACTTGATGGTAGCGGTAAGATGGGTAAATCAGAGGGTAATGCAATCTATCTTATCGACGAGCCTGCGGCAATTCGTAAAAAGGTTATGAAGGCTGTAACAGATCAGGGCCCGACAGAGCCTAACAGTGTTAAACCTGAGCCTGTTGAGAACCTGTTTACTATGATGAAGATTGTATCTGCCCAGGATACTTATGACTACTTCAATGATAAGTATAATGCGTGCGAGATTCGTTACGGCGATATGAAGAAGCAGCTTGCCGAGGATATCATATCATTTACATCTCCGATTCGTGAAAGAATTCTTGAGGTGGCTTCAAACCAGGAGTATTTGAACAAGGTTATCGCTCAGGGAGCGGAGCAGGCTCGTGAAAGTGCTGTAAAGACCTTGATTGAAGCTCGCAAATTGATAGGTTTCAGCCGTTAAAGAGTGCTTATGTACGACTATTTTCGAGGACGTTTGGCAGAGGTGCAGCCTACCTATGCAGTTGTGGAGTGCAACGGAGTGGGCTATTATGTCAATATATCTCTGAATACCTATACCAATATCTCGGCTTTAAGCGAGATAACTCTATATGTGCATCTTATAGTTCGTGAAGATGCACATATTCTGTATGGATTTGCAACAAAGGAGGAGAGGACAATATTCCGCCAGTTAATATCGGTATCTGGAATCGGTCCTAATACAGCATCAATCATGTTGAGTGCAATGAGTGTAAACGAGATTGTCGGAGCAATTCAGACCGGCAATGTCGATGCAATAAAACGTGTAAAGGGCATAGGTTTGAAAACTGCCCAGCGTGTAATTATAGAGTTGAAGGACAAGATGGGTGCGGGAGCAGATGTTCCTGTTCTGGTAGGTTTTGGAGCTGATAATCCTGCTAAGGAGGAGGCTTTGGCTGCTCTGCTTGCTTTGGGCTTTGTAAAGAGTAGTGCCCAGAAGGTTCTTGATAAACTTTGTGCCTCAAATCCTGGTGCAGGAGTTGAGGAGTTAATAAAACAGGCATTGAAATTGTTATGATGAAGGTTGAGAAATTTGTTGTCAATGAGTGGCAGGAGAACTGCTTTATTGCCTATGACGAGACAAAAGAGGCTGTGATAATTGATTGTGGAGCCCATAGTGCCCGCGAGTTTGAGCGTCTGACATACTTTGTCGAGCGAATGGGATTGAAACCTGTTGCTCAGTTGTGTACCCACCTTCATCTTGATCACATATTTGGAACACAAATGGTGCTTGACAAGTGGGGATTGGCTCCTGTTGCGGGGGCTGCCGATGCCTTTCTTGTGGAGCAGTGGCCAATGATAAGTGCCATGTTTGGAATGCCGGGAGAGCCCCAGCCTCCAATGCCCGGAAGCTATTTGGGCGATGGCGATGCTGTACGTTTTGGAAACTCTGTTTTAAAGGTACTTGAGACCCCCGGGCACTCTCCGGGCTCTTTGTGCTTCTATTCAAAGAGTGACAATATACTCTTTTCGGGCGATGTTTTGTTCAATTACGGAGTGGGACGTTCTGATTTGCCCGGTGGAAATGGTCAGCAGCTATGCAACTCTATAGCATCAAAATTATTTACTCTCCCCGATGAGACTAAGGTATATTGCGGACATGGTCCCGAGACAACAATAGGGGATGAGAAGTTTGGAAACCCTTTTATGTAGTCAGGAATATGAAACGTTTAGGAATTGTCGCTGCGCTTGACAGTGAGTTTGCACAGATAGCTGCCCTGCTTGATAATGTTGTACGCAGTGAGATAAATGGTCAGCCCTTTGTAGAGGGTGATTTTGGCTCAAATCTCAAAATCGGATTGGCGAAGAGCGGTATTGGTAAAGTATGCGCTGCGGTGGGGACAGTAGAGCTTATCAAGTGTTTTAAACCGGACTACATTATCAATACCGGAGTTGCAGGCGGAATTGATGCCTCGCTCAATGTAATGGATGTTGTTGTATCAAGCTGTGTTGCATACCATGATGTATGGTGCGGCGAGGGCTCAATGGGACAGGTGCAGGGATTCCCATTATATTTTGAGTCATGCCGGGAGTTGGTTGATATAGCCTTGAAGGTTGAGGGTACAGTTCCTGTAAAGGAGGGCTTGATTGTTACCGGTGATCAGTTTATCTCGGATAAAGAGCAATTGGCAAAGATCAAATCTACATTCCCCGAGGCTATGGCAGTGGATATGGAGAGTGCCTCGATAGCCCATGTATGTTATATGTACGACACACCGTTTATGAGTTTCCGGATTATGAGCGATACCCCTGGAGCGCACGAGGATAACTTCAATCAATATATGAACTTCTGGCAGAGTATTGCCGAGAACTCTTTTGCGGTATGCAAGGCATTCCTTGCTGAACTTGACGCCTCATTATGAATGTTGCCATAGTTGGAGGCGGTGCTGCAGGATTCTTTGCAGCTATTTGGGTTAAGGAGAATAACCCGGAGGCTTGTGTTACCATCTTTGAGCGGGGTAGCAGGGTACTGGCAAAGGTGCGGATTTCTGGTGGTGGACGTTGTAACTTCACCAACTCTGGTGAACACCTGAAAAACTTTACAAAGGCCTATCCCCGTGGTGCAAATTTTCTGAAAAAGGCATTTCATCAATTCTCGAATCACGATGCCATGCGCTGGTTTGAGGAGAATGGTGTGCCCTACGTTATCCAGAGTGATGGTTGTATCTTCCCTGAGTCCCAGCGTTCGCAAAGCGTAATCGAAGCTCTGAGCGGTACTGCCCGCAAATTGGGTGTAAAGGTTGTAACCTCGCTCGGTGTAAACAATATTATTCAGAATGATGACGGTCGCTTTACATTGATATTGGGCGAGGGCATGCGCGATACCTTTGACAAGGTGATTGTTACCACCGGAGGAACACCATCGCCCGAGTGGCTTGCCATATTTGAAAGGCTGGGACACAAAATTGTCCCTCCCATCCCATCGCTCTTTACATTTGAAATCGATGATGAGGAGTTGCACGAATTGACAGGATTGGTGGTTGAGCAGGCTATTGTTTCGATTGTCGGAACCAAAATTCGTGAAGAGGGGGCATTGCTGATTACCCATTGGGGAGTTAGCGGACCCGCTGTATTGAAGGCTTCAGCCTATGGAGCACGTATTCTGAACGAGGCTTCATATCGTTGCGATATATCGGTAAATTGGGCAGGAGTTGTTAACTATAGCCTTGTAGTGGAGGAGTTGAACAGGGTGGTTGCGGAGCATGGCGCCAAGCAGATTTCAAATTTTGCTCCCTATGGTTTGCAGAACAGATTGTGGCGTTATCTGATTGCGAAGAGTGGTATATCGTCAGAACGCAGATGGAGTGAGTTGGGTTCTAAGGGGATAAATCGCCTGGCAGAACGTTTGACAAACGATATCTATCATGTAACAGACAAGGGAGCTTTTAAGGATGAATTTGTTACCTGCGGTGGAATATCGTTAGAGTGTGTCGATGCAAATACAATGCAGAGCAAAGTGTGTTCCGGACTCTATTTTGCAGGAGAGATTCTTGATATTGACGGAATAACCGGAGGATTCAATTTCCAGGCAGCCTGGACCACCGGATTTATAGCCGGAAAGTTAAAGTGATCAGAGCATTGTGGTACATCCCTTACTCGGGATATACCATGTTTGCCTCGCTCATCTGCTCTAAAACCTCGCTCACATATTTAGCTGACTCCCATTTTGCCATTGGCAAATCATGCAGCAGATAGTTTCCGCAATCCTTTGGTGCCGCACCTGGAATTTCGCCCTCAAAATCACGTACAAATCTGAATGTATCGGTCATAAGCGGAACAATATCCTGTGGAGTAAGATCGCCCTTGGCCAGGAAGTAGCAACCTGTGCAGCATCCCATAGGTCCCCAATATATTATTCTGTCAGCCCACTCTGAATTTCTTAAATATGTGGCTGCCAAATGCTCAATTGTGTGAAGAGCTCCTTGCCCCATGGCTGGTTCACGATTGGGCTCCTTCATTCTGATATCGAATGTTGTAATGGTCTCGCCGCCCACAATATCCTTACGCGATACATATATACCTCTAAGCAACTCGATATGGTTGATGGTAAAACTTGGTATTGTCTTCATGCTATTTTCTTAATTTTCAAACATCGATTTATCATTTGCCAGGAAATTCTGCAGAGTCTCCTGTTGTACATTTCTTACGTACTGGTTTTTATAGAATATGGATATTTTCCCTGTCTCCTCGCTCACAACAATTACCAATGCATCAGTGGTTGCCGAAAGTCCCAAAGCAGCTCTGTGTCTAAGTCCCATACTTCCCGGAATATCCAGTCTGTCTGATACCGGAAGAATACAACGGGCAGCAACAATTCTGTCCTGATCAATAATCATAGCTCCGTCGTGAAGCGGGGTGTTTTTAAAGAATACATTCTCAATCAACTCCTGAGTAATCTCGGCATTTATTTTGACACCTGTATTTATGAAGTCCTCTAAGAATGTCTGTTTCGTAATGACAATCAATGCTCCGGTCTTTGTCTTTGATAGATTGTTACAAGCCGATGTAATGGTTTTGATAGTGTTCTGTTTAATCTCGTCCTCTTTGAAGAGGGATTTGGGATTGAGCAGATTCCTCCACTTGTAGTGGCTGCCAATCATTAGCAAAAACTTTCTTACCTCCTGTTGGAATACGATCAACAGCGCCAGCACACCGACACTGATAAACTGACCGACAATCGATGAGACAAGCTGCATATTCAACGCCTCGGCCAATATCCAGAAGAGATATATTGTAAACACTCCTACAAAGATTCTTGCTGCAACAGTGCCGCGAACCAGTCTGTAGCCGATAAAGAATATGGTGGCTACAAGCAATATGTCTATGATGTCGAACAGACCAAATGATAAAAAGTCAAACATATTGTACTCCTTTGTTTTAACAATAATCACAAAGATAGTGTAAACTTTACTTAGATACAAATTTCTCAATTAAACAATTAATGATTAAATTTGTCAAAATTTAGAAGAGATGTATACTACAAAACGTATGAATATGAGAAAAGTGAAGTTATTGCTTGCAGGTCTGTTTATATGCTCAATGTTTGCATGTAACACTGCTGAAAACCAAAAAGGTATGGAAGATAAAAATCAGGTGATAGAGACTATAATGGCACGTCGCAGTATTCGCAAATATAAACCGCAACCGGTGAATCGCGATACCATGAAGATGATACTCGAGTGCGGAATCAATGCTCCGAACGGTCAGAACAAACAGTCGTGGGAGGTGCGGGTTGTTGATAGCCCCGAACTTATTGCCGAGGCTGAAAGTGCTATGGTTGCCGCAAATCCCGGCGTTGACCCTCAGTTTGTGAAGGGATGTTTCCGTGGAGCACCCACAATGGTCTTTATTGCAAACGATCCATCGTATGACTTCTCGCCCGTAGATTGTGGATTGCTTGCCGAGAATATGATGCTCTCGGCATGGTCAATGGGAGTTGGTTCTATTGCTTTGGGCAGCCCTGTCCGCTTTCTGGAGAATAAGCCAGAAACAGCTGCCTTTATGCAGAAACTGGGATTCTCAGAGGGGTATAAACTGATTCTCTGTGTAGGTTTCGGATATGCCGATGAGGCTCCCGCTGCCAAACCACGTGATTTTGGAAAGGTAAAATTTATAGATTAATAAAAGAAGATGGAAATGAAGAGATTGATAATATCAGCGGTAGCTCTTTTGATGGGAGTCGGTGCGTTTGCACAGTCTGATCCTGCCGCAAAGGCGTTGCTTGATAAATCGGCAGCCAAATTTAAAACCTATGAGTCGGCAGAGGTAAAGTTCTCAATGACAATGCAGAATAAAGCTGAGGGAATTGAGGATGGATATGATGGAGTAGCCTATATGAAGGGAAATATGTACAGAGTGGAGCTGATGGGAGTGGTAAACTTCTTTGATGGTCAGTATATCTACTCATACAATCCCGATATTGCCGAGGTTAGTGTTAAGAATCCTAATGACAGCGAAGAGGAGTTGTTGCAACCCAATGAGTTGTTTGAGATTCATAACAAAGGATTTGTACAGAAGAGTGCAGGTAGCGAAGGGGGATTAACCAAAGTGGATTTGATACCTACCGACGATACCAAGAGCTTCTCCAAATTGACAGTTTGGGTCAGTTCATCAACAAATATGATTCAGAAGGTGGTATCGTATGGCAAGGATGGTAATGATGTGATTGTCGAGATAAAGTCATTTGCAAAACCTCAAACGGCATTGAGCGACAATCTGTTCAAGTATAGCACCGAGGCATATCCCGATGCCGAACTGGTAGATTTACGTTAGAAAATGGATAAAGCGCTTCGATATTTTCGGGGCGCTTTGTTGCAGAGGTTAATTAGAAACGTTACTTTTGCGGGATAAGTGAGATTTTTATGAAAACAGGTTTCGATAACGAAAAATATCTGAAAATTCAGTCAGAGCACATCAAACAGCGCATTGCGCAATTTGGTGATAAACTGTATCTTGAGTTTGGTGGTAAGTTATTTGATGATCACCACGCAAGTCGTGTACTGCCCGGTTTTTTGCCAGACAGTAAGTTGCGTATGCTTATGCAACTTAGCGACGAGGCCGAGATAATTATGGTTATCAGTGCAAAGGATATTGAGAAGAATAAGATGCGTGGTGATTTGGGGATCACCTATGATGAGGACGTGTTGCGTCTGAAGGGAGAGTTCGAAAATGTAGGCCTTTATGTGAGCAGTGTGGTAATTACTCACTATAACGGTCAATCGAGTGCCATCGCCTATAGAAACCGTTTGGAGCGATTGGGAATTAAGGTGTACTATCACTATACCATTGAGGGGTATCCTACAAATGTTGCTTTGATTGATTCTGACGAGGGATTTGGTAAGAATGATTATGTCGAGACAACCCGACCATTGGTGATTGTAACCGCCCCTGGTCCGGGAAGTGGAAAAATGGCAGTATGTCTCAGTCAGTTGTATCATGAGAATAAGCGTAATGTAAAGGCTGGATACTCAAAATTCGAGACCTTTCCGGTATGGAATTTGCCATTGAAACACCCTGTGAATATGGCCTACGAGGCTGCAACCGCCGATCTTGATGACGTGAATATGATTGATCCATTCCATCTTGAGGCGTATGGTAAAATAGCGGTAAACTATAATCGTGATATTGAGATTTTCCCAGTGTTGAACACTCTCTTCGAGGGTATTTATGGCGAGAGTCCATATAAGTCACCAACAGATATGGGAGTCAATATGATAGGCTTCTGTATGGAGGATGAAGAGAGTTGCTGTAAAGCTGCCAATGAGGAGATTATACGGCGCTACTACTATGCACTCTGCAATATGGCAGAGAAGGGTAGTGATGACCATGAGGTTAATAAGATTGCTCTGATTATGAAGCAGGCAAAACTTACAACTGATGACCGTAAGACAACCGTTGCTGCCCAGCAAAAGAAGTCAAGCTCAGGTGTACAGGCCTCTGCTATTGAGTTGCAGGATGGGACAATCATTACTGCAAGAACCAGCCCTCTGTTGGGGCCGAGTGCAGCCCTGATTCTGAACGCAACCAAACATTTGGCAGGAATTCCTCATGATGTGAATCTGATTCCCGAGGAGATGATTGCTCCGATACAGAAGACCAAGGTAGAGTATTTGCATGGACACAATCCTCGTCTTCATACAGATGAGGTGCTAGTGGCAATCTCGATATTGAGCAATCATGATGAAAATTGCAGAAAAGCATTGCAGCAACTGCCAAAACTACGTGGTTGTCAGGTACATTCGACTGCTATGTTGAGCGAGGTTGACAGAAAGATATTCAAGAAACTGGGAGTTGGTCTTACCTGTGACCCGGTGAAGAAAGGATAACATAATGCGTGGCGACACAACTCCTGTATGCTGAAAATATGTAATTTTATATCCAGATGGATGGCCTTTTTTGTCTTGGTAGCGGCTCTTTTGTCGTTGCTTTTCCCTTCTGTATTATCGGGAATCAACATGAAGGTGATAAATCCTCTGTTGGGAGTCATTATGTTCGGGATGGGTTTAACTCTCTCATTCTCGGACTTTAAAGTGGTATTTCAGCGTCCTATGAGTGTTGTGGTAGGGTGTTTGGCGCAGTTTATTATAATGCCCTCGGTAGCGTGGCTTTTGGTGAAACTATTTAATCTGCCATCCGATCTGGCTCTTGGAGTAATTCTGGTTGGGTGTTGTCCCGGTGGAACTGCATCAAATGTGATTGCATATCTGGCCAAGGGTGATGTTCCCCTCTCGGTTGGTATGACCGCCTGTTCAACTCTTCTTGCACCTTTACTGACACCTCTGCTTGTCTGGTTGTTGGCCGGAACGATGGTTGATGTTGATACTGTGGGAATGTTGTTGTCAATACTATATGTTGTTATTTTGCCTATAGTAATTGGTTTGACCATACAGCGAGCTCTTCCTGAATTGACCGGGAGAGTGGTACAATACCTTCCGGCATTCTCATCACTTATGATTTCGTTTGTAGTGGCACTGATAATCTCGCATACTGCTGCGAACCTGTTGGCAGGAGGTATGATAGTAATCCTTGTGGTCATGCTGCATAATCTGCTTGGGCTCTCAATAGGATATGGGGTTGCTGCATTGTCGGGAGTGAAGTTCCCGCAAAAGGTGGCGATATCGATAGAGGTGGGAATGCAGAATAGCGGATTGGCATCATCGCTGGCATCAATGCACTTTGCCGCCTTTCCGATGGCTACTATTGCCGGGGCAATATTCAGTGTTTGGCACAATATCAGCGGAGCATTGGCCGCCAAACTATTCAGGTCTATTGCAACTAAAAGGGAAAACAGAGAGTAGGTAACTACTCTTTTTTTGTATATCCGCTTGTATCAACTCGTTTATAGTCGCGACGTGCAAGGAAATCCTCGGTATTTACGCAGTGGATATTACGTTTTGCCATCTCTTTGTTGTGGCCTATATGAATCTCGGGGAACTTCCCGTTTTTCTTTAATATAACCTTGATAGCGAGTCCTATAAAGCAAAAAGCGACAACAACAAGCGCCAATCCCAATATTGTCCAGAATGTAGCCATAATCTTATAATTTGTATCCACTGCAAAGGTATCTAAATATTCGCATTTTTAGTTATCTTTGTGCTGCGAATTTAAAGAGTTGAATATGGCTAAGAAAGAGGCAGTAAGGGAAATGTTTAACGACCTCGCCCCCAAATACGACAGGATGAACCATTGGTTCTCATTCAATATCGATAAAGTGTGGCGAAAAAAGGCTCTGCGCGAAATAGGTAAAGGGGCCAACGTGTTGGATGAAGCGTGTGGTACTGCAGACTTCTCTATTGCTGCAATCAAACAGGGAGCCTCGAAGGTTGTCGGAATCGATATTACCGAGAATATGGTTGATATCGGTAGGGCAAAAGTGGCAAAAGCGGGATTGAGTGACAGAATAGATTTGATAATTGCCGATGGCGAGGATCTGCCATTTGAGGATGAGTCATTCGATGCAGTAACCATTGCTTTCGGAATTCGCAATTATGAGCATAAAGAGTTGGGGTTAAAGGAGATGTACCGGGTGTTAAAGCCGGGAGGAAAGGTTGTGATACTTGAATTGTCGGTGCCTAAACATGCTCCGATGCGTCAGCTTTATATGTTCTATTTTAAAAAAATCATGCCATTTATAGGAGGTTTGGTAAGTAGAAAAAGTTCATGGAAATATCTTAATGCATCCGTGATAGCCTTTCCAAAAGCATCGCAATTCATGGCAATGATGCAGGTTAGCGGTTTCTCCAATGTGAAGGTGCGTCGATTTACATTTGGTATATGCTCGCTCTTTACAGGAGTCAAGGCAGCAACCGATGGCAATTAGAAACTGTTTGAAATTTAAACAGTTTCTTAGATATAATTAAGAAAACAAAGAAAACAGATATTAGATGAGTTTACAATGTGGAATTGTAGGTCTTCCAAATGTTGGAAAATCTACACTATTTAATTGTTTGAGTAATGCAAAGGCACAGGCGGCAAACTTTCCATTCTGTACCATTGAGCCTAACGTTGGTGTAATTACGGTTCCCGACGAGCGTTTGAATAAGTTGGTTGAGATGGTAAATCCGGCCTCTGTTGTTCCTGCTACAGTCGAGATTGTAGATATTGCCGGATTGGTAAAGGGGGCAAGCAAAGGTGAGGGTCTGGGCAACAAGTTCCTTGACAATATCAGAAATACCAATGCCATAATTCACGTGTTGCGTTGCTTTGATAATGGAAATGTGGTACACGTAGAGGGTGGTGTTGATCCCGTTCGTGATAAAGAGATTATTGATACAGAGCTTCAAATGAAGGATTTGGAGACAGTTGAGAACCGTTTGAGCCGTGAGGAGAAGAAGGCTGCCTGTGGCGGTGATGCTATGGCAAAAAGAATGGTCGAGGTTTTAAAGATGTATCGTGAGGCTCTGCTTCGTGGCGAGTCAGCCCGTACAGTTGAGTTGGATGAACTTCAACAGGAGTCGGTAAAGGATGTTCACCTATTGACAACCAAGCCTGTACTATATGTTTGTAATGTGGACGAGGGTTCGGTTGTGAACGGAAACAAGTATGTTGATGCTGTACGCGAGGCTGTTAAGAATGAAAAGGCAGAGGTGCTTGTTATCGGAGCAGCAATTGAGGCAGATATCTCGGAGCTTGAGACATACGAGGAGAAGCAGATGTTTCTTGAGGATTTAGGATTGACAGAGCCGGGAGTAAGCAAATTGATTCGCGCTGCCTACCACTTGTTGGATCTACAGACCTACTTTACAGCAGGACCGAAAGAGGTTCGTGCATGGACCTTTAAGCGAGGCATGAAGGCTCCTCAGTGTGCCGGAGTAATTCATACCGACTTTGAGAAGGGATTCATCAGAGCCGAGATTATAAAGTACAACGATTTTGTTGCTCTTGGTTCCGAGGCTAAATGTAAAGAGGCCGGAAAGATGAGTGTAGAGGGTAAGGATTACGTCTTCCAGGATGGTGATATGGCCCTGTTCCGTTTCAATGTCTGATCAGATATGTTAAAGCGTCTTATATACGGCATTTTAACAGTTTTACTTCTATACCTTGTAGTTATCCTGCTCTTTGTGGGTAACTACAAGGATAAACTTTGGCTTCACCGATGCAATTCAATTGAGAAATTCGTGGAGCAACGCTCTGACTATCCCAATATCGAGATTGACCTTGTTCTTCGTGAAGACGGCCATTTTGATGTTACACATGATGTGCCTGTAACATTCGGCTTGCCGTTGGACTCCTTCTTTGCCCATCCTGAAAATAGTGGCAAGATGTGGCTCGATATCAAAAATATCACCGATACCAATAGTCGTGTAGCTCTATACGAGCTTAATCGTCTTACTTTGCTTTATGGTGTATCAAAAGAGCGACTTATAGTTGAGAGCAGTAACTGGCAGCAGTTATCACTCTTTACCGATGCGGGGTACTATACAAGTTACTACTTCCCTGTGGGCGACCCATCCAAACTCTCCCTCTCGGAACGAAACAGCGCCATTGAGGAGTTGCAAAGGGTAGCTTCTGAGGGTAATTTTCGGGCGGTCAGTTTCCCATCGTGGTGGTATGAATCGGTATCCAAGGCAATCCCGTCAACCAATCACGACCTTTTAACCTGGCGACATCGCTCGACACAATATGAATTTTTATTAGCCGGAGGCTTTAAGATGCTCAACGATGAGCGCCTTAAGGTAATTCTTATCAAATCCAAAGGAGCTTTTCATAGATAATTGTTTACTATCTGTCGTCGTTTACAATTTTTTTCATTAGATAATAGATTTTCTATTGTCTAATATCTTATAATGCACTATCTTAGTGGCATTAAACGCACACAAACAACCATTAATGAAGAAAGTTCTTTTATTCTCACTTTTCCTTGTTGTAGGATTGTGGGCTTCACAAATTTTACCGACAGTATTGGGCGGGGTTTACCCTATGTTCAAAGAGTGCTCAACAATGTTACTCTACGTATGTCTCTCGTTTATAATGATAAATGTCGGGCGAGAGTTCGAGGTGGATAAATCCCGTTGGCGAAGCTATGCCGTTGACTATTTTATTGCGATGGCAACTGCTGCTATGCCATGGATATTGATCGCCGTATACTATGTATTTGTCCTGCTGCCATCTGATTTGTGGAGCAGTGGAGCTGCATGGAAAGAGAACCTTCTGTTAAGCCGTTTTGCTGCACCTACATCGGCAGGAATCCTATTTACGATGCTTGCGGCAATCAATCTACAGAAGAGCTGGATATATAAAAAGATACAGGTTCTTGCAATATTCGATGATCTGGATACAATACTTCTTATGATTCCTTTGCTGATAATGATGATAGGCTTTAAGTGGCAAATGTTCATTGTTATTGCAATTGTAACTCTGTTACTATGTATTGGATGGCGCTTCCTAAATGCCTTTAATTTGCCGCAAAAGTGGTATCATATACTTATATATTCGATTCTTGTATGTTCCTTTACCCATATAATTTATGTGTTGAGCAATCATGAGGTACATATAGAGGTATTACTTCCTGCATTTGTTTTGGGAATGATTATAAAACCACAACATTACTGCTCTTGTGGAGAAGAGCGAGCATCTACAACAATATCATTTGTTTTTATGTTATTAGTGGGTTTAAGTATGCCTCAATTTGTAGGGGTAGAGTCATCAAATTTAACCTCAATAACAGGTGCTCAGCCAATGATGAGTTGGGATAAAATAGCTCTTCATGTAATTATTGTATCGGCATTGTCAAACTTAGGAAAAATGTTCCCGATGCTCTTCTATCGCGACCGCTCGTGGCGTGAGCGTATGGCTCTTTCGGTTGGAATGTTTACACGTGGCGAGGTTGGCGCAGGAGTTGTCTTTATTGCCCTTAGTTACAATCTTGGCGGTCCCGCTCTGATCATCTCGGTTCTTACCCTTGCCCTTAACCTTATCCTCACCGGCTTCTTCGTGATGATTGTGAAAAAGCTTGCATTGAGAGTTGAGAGGGGGGAGAATTAATTAGGAATGAGGAATTAGGAATAAGGAATAAGGAATTAGGAAAAATCGCGCAAGCCGAACGCAGAAGGCAAATTTATTTGCATTATGCTGAGGCGCAGCCGATTTTGCGGCACTGCGCAGCAGTGGCGAACAATAAATGGTGAAAGTCCAGATACAGGTGATGTGCAAGGTGAGTGCAGAAGCCAAATTTATTTGCATTATGCTGAACCGACGCTGCGGAGCGAATGCAGAAACCAAGTTTACTTGGGTTATGCTGAGTCGCGAGGAGTAGAAGCACACGAAGTGTGGTTAACCGCAGCCGATTTTGCGGAAACACGTAGTGTTTGCGAATTAGGAATTAGGAATTTGTCTTGTCCTAAAATAGGTTTACGGTGTGAATTCACTTTTATCACTTCACCCTGTTGGGGTTGTTTTTGATGAATTCGGACCAGGATTTGCTGGTAGAGCCGTGGCCGGAGGTGCCGGCAAGCGGGGTACTTGTTTGCAGATAGTGGCAATAGGCAATGGCAATGGCATCGGTCTCGTCAAGCAGCTCGGTAGTGGTATGAATTGTCATATAGCTCCTTAAAAGTGTGCCAATCTGCTCTTTTGAAGCTGAGCCCACTCCGGTGATACTCATCTTTACCTTTCTTGGGGCATATTCACATACAGGAATTCCCCGATGCAGAGCGGCAGACATCGCTACACCCTGGGCGCGTCCAAGTTTTAGCATTGATTGGGCATTCTTGTCATAGAATGGAGCCTCGATGGCAAGTTCATCGGGCAGATACTCTTCAATTACCTGCAGAACCCGATTGAAAATTTTCTGAAGTTTCAGATAGGGATCGGTTATCTTTTTCAAATCAACAACTCCCGATACAATCAGATATGGCTTCTTGCTATCAGCAGGAATGGCAATAACGGCATAGCCCAAGAAGTTTGTTCCCGGGTCTATTCCCAATATTCTTCTCTCAAAACCACTCTCTGTCATCTGTTAGTCAGGATTGTTGCAGGACTGAGACCTCGTCCATAATATTAAACCTCGCTCAATATGGAGTTGAAACAGAGGTATTTACCGCTAAATTTTTTTATAAGTACAGCGTCGATGCCATCCATATATAGGGCGGCATATCGGTCAAGTGCGGTTTGGTTTGGAAAGACCAGCTGAAGGGAGTATGTTTTCCCCTCTGGCTGGTCAATCGATACTCTTGTAAATATGATATCCTCACACAAATCAAGTTGATCTATCGATGGAATATACTCCTCTTTCATGAATGTGTACCACTCTTTTTCGAACGAGGGCCCAATGATAAAACTTGTATTTTGTATGACTCTCATAATTCAGTTTATTTGATGATGTCACATCCCATAAATGCGCGGATGCACTCAGGAACTACAATTCCCTCTGGAGTTTGGTTGTTCTCGAGAAGTGCGGCAACGACACGTGGAAGAGCCAGTGAACTTCCGTTCAATGTGTGACAGGCTACGCTCTTCTTGTCAGCTTTGCTCTTGTAGCGAAGTTTCAGACGATTTGCCTGGAAGTCCTCGAAGTTTGATACCGAACTAACCTCCAACCAGCGCTCCTGAGCCTTTGAATATACCTCAAAGTCGTAGGTCAGGGCAGAGGTGAATGACATATCACCACCGCACAAACGTACAATTCTGTATGGCAATCCTAATTTGTCAAGTAGTCCTGCAACGTGTGCAACCATCTCATCAAGAAGTTTGTATGACTCCTCGGGTTTACCAATCTGTACAATTTCAACTTTGTCGAACTGGTGCAGACGGTTCAAACCGCGAACATCCTTTCCGTATGAACCAGCCTCGCGACGGAAACATGCCGAGTAGGCTGTGTTTTTGATTGGAAGTTGCTCCTCGTTTACAATTACATCACGGTAGATGTTTGTAACAGGTACCTCGGCGGTTGGAATCATATAGAAACCATCACGCTCAACTACATACATCTGCTCATCCTTGTCAGGAAGCTGACCAGTTCCGTAACCTGAGTCTGCATTAACAACCAATGGTGGCTCTATCTCCTCGTAACCGGCATTCACGTTCTCGTTTACGAAGAAGTTGATAAGTGCGCGTTGAAGTCTTGCTCCCAAGCCACGATATACAGGGAATCCTGCTCCGGTAATTTTTACTCCCAAATCGAAGTCGATAAGGTTGTACTTTTTAGCCAGATCCCAGTGTGGCAGGTCGCCCTCCTGACGCTGAGGAACATTGTCAACAATCTTAACAATCACGTTATCCTCGGCACTCTTTCCCTCAGGAACCAGAGCGCATGGCATATTCGGAATGCGAAGAAGTACCTTTGTCAACTCCTCGCCAACCTCGTTGTGTTTTGCATTCAACTCGGCAATCTTCTCCTTAAGCTCGCTTGTCTCTTTGCGGATAGCCTCGACCTCCTCCTGTTTGCCGGCCTTCATCAATGAACCAATCTGCTTTGAGATTTCGTTCATCTTTGCTTTGTGAGCCTCTGCCTCTTGTTGAAGGGCTTTACGCTGATTGTCAAGTTCGATTACCTTCTCAATAGGCTCGGTTGCATCGAAATGCTTAACAGCCAGACGAGCGATAACTTCATCTTTATGCTCTTGAATATATTTAAGATTCAGCATAATAATAGATAGAATATATTTAAAAAATAAAGAGGTACCCATACGGGAACCTCTTCACGTTTACTTTACACTTATGTAAATCCCGCGTTACTTACTCAGCTACAGCCTCGACAGAAACATAGGATTTGTTCTCTCTCTTCTTGCAGAAATTAACAGTACCGTCAACCAATGCGTAAAGAGTGTGATCCTTACCCATACCAACGTTCTTACCTGGGTTGTGAACTGTACCTCTCTGACGTACGATAATCATACCTGCTTTTACCAACTGGCCGCCTGCTACCTTTAATCCAAGACGCTTGCTCTCAGACTCACGACCGTTCTTAGAACTACCAACACCCTTTTTATGTGCCATCTCGTATTCTGTTTTAAATTGGTTACTACTAAAATTAATTAAGCCTCAATAGCCTCGATAAGGATCTGTGTCAAGCTCTGACGGTGTCCATTCTTGCGCTCGAAAGTTTTTCTTCTCTTCTTCTTGAAGATGATAACTTTGTCGGCTTTCAAGTGCTCGATTACACTTGCCTTAACTTTTGCTCCCTCTACTACAGGAGTACCAACCTTAACGTCGCCCTTGTTCTCTACCAAAAGAACCTTGTCGAACTCTACATTTGCGCCCTCTTCGGCTGCCAATCTGTGAACATAGACTTTCTTGCCCTGCTCAACCTTAAACTGCTGTCCAGCAATCTCTACAATAGCGTACATTTCTCTATTATATTATTATTTTGTCCACGAGGCGGGAGATTTTCTCCTCTTTTCCGAGCCCCTTAGGAAATTCAACGCGCAAAATTACACCTTATTTTTTTAATTTCCAAACTTTTTATGGATAATAGTTGGGAGTGAAGAGTGAATAATTAGGAATAAGTTAGGAGTTAGGAGTGAGGAGTTAACGAGCGTAGCGAGTAAAGCCCCCTTATTAGCCGTAATGAACGCAGTGAATAAGGCGAAGGGGGTTTGGGGGTTGGTAGACAACAAATTAAAGCAAATCCACAAGATTGCAAGTAAAGGAAACGTTGCTTGACAGATTACAATAAATGTAAAGATACGATTTGCGCAGATTTGCTTTAGGGGGTTGGTAGACCACAAATTAAAGCAAATCCTCACTCCTAACTAGTAACTAGTAACTAGTAACTTCTAACTCCTAACTGTTCACTATTTCATGTAATAATCTGGGTATTTTGTACAAAATGGGAGTGAAAATTTGTATTGGCGGAGTTGAGTCTTTAAATTTGTAAGCGAGATTTAACTTAGTATTGTATTTTAATAAATATGTAAGCAATGCATCTATCCAATGGGACCCTTCTACAGGGAGGAAAGTATAAAATAGTCCGCTATATCAGTAGTGGCGGATTTGGTTGCACCTACGAGGCTGAACATATATTGCTTGATAAGCGCGTAGCAATCAAGGAGTTTTTTGTTAAGGATTTCTGTAATCGCGACGAGGCCACCAAGCATGTAACAATCGGAACCGAGA
>JAGBFU010000044.1 GCA_017936285.1 Marinifilaceae bacterium
AGCAACTGCAGAACCGATAACTCCTGCTACGTTTGGTCCCATAGCATGCATCAACAAGAAGTTCGATGGATCTGCCTCCTGACCAACTGTCTGAGAAACACGAGCCGCCATAGGTACAGCAGAAACTCCTGCAGAACCAATAAGCGGATTGATCTTCTCCTTGCTAAATACATTAATAAGCTTAGCACAAAGCACACCACCTCCGGAACCAACACCGAATGCAATGATTCCAATTGTCAAAATCTTCAAAGTCTCCCAGTTCAAGAATGCACTCGCAGTTGTAGTCGCTCCTACAGAGATTCCCAAGAAAATAGTAACAATATTCATCAACTCATTCTGAACGGTCTTGCTCAAACGCTCTGTTACACCGCACTGGCTCAACAAGTTTCCAAGCATCAAACAACCAATAAGCGGAGCTGCAGATGGCAACATAAGAGCCACAACAACAGTTACCAAAATAGGGAATACAATCTTCTCTGTCTTAGATACTGTACGTAGCTGAGTCATCTTGATAGCACGCTCCTTCTGAGTTGTCAAGGCACGCATAATAGGTGGCTGGATAACAGGAACAAGAGCCATATATGAGTATGCTGCAACAGCAATAGGGCCCAACAGGTGTGGAGCCAGCTTACTGGTCAAATAGATTGATGTAGGACCATCAGCACCACCGATAATACCGATTGATGCAGCCTCATTATACTCAAAGCCCAATGCCAACGCTCCAAGGAATGTTGCAAAGATACCAAGCTGTGCAGCAGCACCCAACAACAAACTCTTTGGGTTAGCCAATAGAGGACCGAAATCGGTCATAGCTCCTACTCCGACGAAAATCAAGCAAGGATAGATTCCCAACTTAACACCTAGATATAGATAGTCAAGTAATCCTGCATTTGACCCCTCAAAAAACTCCCAATGTACATGTCCGTCAGCAAAAAACTCAGGATGGTACATCCCGGCTCCCGGAAGGTTGGTCAACAACATTCCGAATGCAATAGGAAGCAACAAAAGAGGCTCGAACTTCTTTACAATTGCCAAATAGAAAAGAATACATGCTACAAGGATCATTACCAGGCACCACGCATCTTCCATACATGCAATACCCGTACTCTGCAAAAAACGCTCCAAGCTCTCACCAATCGTTGCACCCTGCTCCTCACCGGCAACTGTCTGTTCAACAGCAGCAGCAACCTTTCCAAATACATCTTTTTGAGCATTTGCAGAGAAAGGGGCACTGATTGTCATCATTACCAATAAAGAGAACGAAGACAACAGATATTTAGTAAACTTTCTCATACACCAATTATTAACCAATTTCAACAAGAGGATCTCCCTGCATAACTGTCTTTCCTGCAGCTACGTATACAGACTTAACAACTCCGTCACGATCTGAACGGATATCGTTCTCCATCTTCATTGCCTCCATTACAAGCAACAAATCTCCACGCTTAACTGATGCTCCTGCAGATACTGCTACATTTGTAACTGTTCCTGGAAGTGGAGCAACAATTGCACCTGCACCCGCTGCTGCAGGAGCAGGAGTTGGAGCCGATGCCGGAGCTGCTGCTGCCGGAGCTGGAGCAGCCTTACGAACCGGAGCTGAAGCAACCGGAGTTTGTGGCTCATACTGAACTGTATATGAGGTTCCGTTAACCTCTACGTCAGCCAAGTTTGCATCCTTGTCTGTCACAGTAACCTCATAGTTCTTTCCGTTTATTGTAAATTTAAACTTACTCATTACTCTTGATTTAATCTGTTCATACCCATATTTCTTGCACACCATGGTGTGTTTGTTGTAAGTCCGGGTCTCAAATCCAACATTCCCGGAACCTCGTCATGCGAATTGTAATGCAACTGCAAAGCCATAGCAATAGCCGCCATAACAGCCTCATCATCGTTTGCACTCTCTGACTTAACCTCAGGAGCAGCAACCTTTGCCGGCTGTGCAGACTTACCACCCAACTTCGCCATAATCAAACCTTGTAATTTGATTACAACAATAAGGATAATAAGCAAAATAAATACGGTCAATATACTGATTCCTGCAATTGATAACGCATAACCCCAATCTACTTGTATCGCTGTCATAACAAATACATTTATAGAGGAATATTACCGTGTTTCTTAGCAGGATTAGAAAGTTTCTTAGTCTTAAGAACCTCCAAACCTCTGCAAATACGCAAACGAGTACTGCAAGGCTCGATAACATCGTCAATGTAGCCATACTTAGCAGCATTGTATGGGTTAGCGAACAAATTGGTATACTCATCAACCTTCTCAGCGATGAATGCCTTTGGATCTGCAGCCTCCTTAGCCTCCTTAGCATAAAGAACGGCAGCAGCACCTGCAGCACCCATAACTGCAATCTCAGAAGTTGGCCATGCATAACACAAATCACCACGAAGTTGCTTACAGCTCATAACGATGTGAGAACCTCCGTAAGACTTACGCAATGTAATAGTTACCTTTGGAACTGTAGCCTCGCCATAAGCATACAACAACTTAGCTCCGTGAAGGATAACTGCATTGTACTCCTGACCTGTTCCAGGCAAGAATCCAGGAACGTCAACCAATGTTACGATTGGAATATTGAAGGCGTCACAGAAACGAACGAAACGAGCACCTTTACGAGATGCGTTGCAATCCAAAACTCCTGCATATCTTGTAGGCTGGTTAGCTACAACACCTACAGACTTACCATTGAAACGAGCGAAACCAACAATAATGTTAGTTGCATAATCCTTCTGAATCTCGAAGAACTCTCCATTATCAACGATAGCACTGATTACCTGGTACATATCGTAAGCCTTGTTTGGATTCTCAGGAATAATCTCGTTCAGGATAGCCTCAGCTCTGTCAACAGGATCGTTACAAGGGACAACAGGGCTCTCCTCCATGTTGTTAGATGGGATATAGCTCAAAAGAGTGCGAATCATATTCAATCCCTCCTCCTCTGTCTTAGCTGTCAAGTGAGTAACTCCAGATTTAGAAGCGTGTACGCTTGCTCCACCAAGATCCTCCTGACTAACATCCTCACCGGTTACAGTCTTAACAACTGCAGGACCAGTCAAGAACATGTATGATGTTCCCTCCATCATAAGGGTGAAATCAGTCAAAGCAGGTGAATATACAGCACCTCCTGCACATGGTCCGAAAATACCTGAAATCTGAGGGATAACACCGCTTGCCATAATATTGCGCTGGAAAATCTCAGCATATCCTGCCAAAGCATTGATACCCTCCTGAATACGAGCACCACCTGAATCATTCAAACCGATAACAGGAGCACCCATCTTCATAGCCATATCCATAATCTTACAGATCTTCAAAGACATGGTCTCAGACAAAGAACCTGCATTCACGGTAAAGTCCTGAGCGAAAATGTAAACCAAACGGCCATCGATTGTACCGCAACCGGTAACAACTCCATCACCCAGGAACTGCTTTTTCTCCATTCCGAAGTTTACACATCTGTGCTTTACGAAAGCGTCCATCTCCTCGAACGACCCCTCGTCCAACAACATATTGATACGCTCGCGAGCAGTATATTTACCCTTCTCGTGTTGTTTTGCAATAGCCTTCTCGCCACCGCCCAACTGAGCAGTTTTACGAAGCTCTATTAGCTGTTTAATCTTCTCCTGATTAGTAGCCATAATAAATTTCAATATTTTACCTTAAATTTACTTCTCTCCACAAATCTCTGTCAATACACGATTTGTTGATTTTGGATGCAAGAATCCAATCTTCAATCCCTCAGCACCATTTCTTGGAGCCTTGTCAATCAACTGGCATCCAGCCTCAGCAGCCTCGTTCAATGCAGTAGCAACATCCTCAACAGCAAATGCAATATGATGCATTCCACCGCCATTCTTCTCAATGAATTTAGCAATAGTACTCTCTGGGCTTGTTGGCTCCAAAAGCTCAATCTTTGTCTGACCGATCTTAAAGAAGGCAGTCTTCACCTTCTGATCTGCTACCTCCTCGATAGAGTAGCACTCAAGACCCAAAACTTTCTCATAGAATGGAATTGCCTCTTCCAAACTGGCAACTGCAATACCAATGTGTTCAATGTGTGTAGGTTTCATAACTTTATGCTTTAAAATTTTAAACATTAATTTTACATTTTTCAATACTCCTTGCAAGTTACAAAGAATTTACAAAGGTAGATTTTAATTGTGGTTTCATCAAGAAAAACCTAATAAAAAAAATGCCCCCATATTTATGCAAACATTTTCATTGAATTTAAGATTATTCTTTATATCTTTGCCCTAATAGTTTAAAAAAATCAACCATGAAATTTACAATATCAAGTACAAGCATGTTGTCAACTTTGACAGCTGTAAGCAAGGCGATATCTGCCAAGCCGGTGTTACCGATTCTAGAGAATATTCTTATTGAATCACGCGAAGGAGAGTTATACGCAACAGCCTCTGACAGAGAGACTACAATCGTAGCAAAACTAAACATTGAAAGCATTGAGGGCGAGGGTAAAATTGCAATGTCATCAAAACTCACCGACATTCTCAAGGAGTTCCCCGAGCTGCCACTAAACTTCGAGACAAACACCGATGGTACATCTATGCGAATATCATCATTAAAGGGTAAATTTGATGTTCCCGGAGCATCTGCCGACGACTACCCTACTCCCAATATTTGTGGTGATGCCGAAACTGTAATTAACACAACATGTTCCCTGATGCTTGATGGAATCAACAAATCTGAGTTTGCAACCGGCAACGACGAATTGCGTCCTCAGATGAACTGCATCCTTATCGAGATGAACAACGACTGCTTCACCTTTGTTGCATCGGATGCACACAAACTTGTAAGATATAAACGTTTTGACGCTCACAGCGACGCCCCGGCAACTCTTATGTTACCCAAGAAGCCGGCGCAACTTTTGAAGAACATTCTACCGAAAGATGACTCCGAACTGATTATCTCATACAACAGCAAGCAGGCTATCTTCACCTTCGGAGACTATAAGATTGCGTGTACATTGATTGAGGGACGTTTCCCTAATTACAATGCAGTTATACCACAGAACAATCCACGCAAGATTGTTGTCAACACCAAAGATATGTATAACACCATTAAGCGTGTATCTGTAGTTGCAAATGCAGCCAGCAAATTGATAAAGCTTCAATTGGCTGACAACTCTATCGAGATTTCTGCCCAGGACAGCGACTTCAATATGTCAGGAGTAGAGAGTATGGCATGCCAATACGAAGGAGATCCTATCTCTATCGGATTCAAAGCTCCATTTGTACTTGAACTGCTTAACAACATCAATAGCGAAAACGCACTGTTAGAGCTCTCAGATCCAACACGTCCGGGTCTCTTCTTGCCATACGAGGCAGAGTCACAAAACGGAGACTTGCTAATGTTGCTTATGCCCATGATGATTTAGTACTACCACACATATGAGACTAAACCTAAGAAACGGAATAGTATTTTTCGATTTGGAGACCACCGGGCTTAACCTGGTAAACGACAGGATTATCGAGATATCCCTGCTAAAGGTTATGCCCAATGGCTCTGAAGAGCAACGCACAATAAGGGTTAATCCAGGGATGCACATTCCGGATGAGGCCTCAAACGTTCATGGCATATATGATGACGATGTAAAGGATTGCCCCACATTCAAGCAGATTGCCGCCGATGTTGCCAAATTTATCGAGGGTTGTGACTTAGGAGGATATAACTCCAACAAATTTGACATCCCTATGCTGGCAGAGGAGTTCGCAAGAGCAAACGTTGATATTGATTTGAAGAAACGGCTCTGCATTGATGTTCAGACAATCTTCATGAAGATGGAGCAGCGCACTCTGACTGCTGCATACAGATTTTACTGCGGAAAGAACCTCGAGGACGCCCACTCTGCAAGTGCCGACACAAGTGCCACATATGAAGTTCTTCAGGCGCAACTGGAGCGCTACAGCGACACTATACAAAACGACATGGAGTTCCTGAACAACTTCACAAACCAGAACAAGAGTGTTGACTATGCCGGATACATTGTAATGAATGCCAAGGGGGAAGAGTGTTTTAATTTTGGTAAACACAAGGGCAAAACCGTTAAAGAGGTTCTGACCAAAGAGCCTTCATACTACCAATGGGTAATGAATGCGGAGTTCCCGCTCTACACGAAAAAGGTTCTGACCGAAATACACATTCGTGACAGCAAATTATTGAGTTTCAGCAATGAACCATACAAAAACGGCAAACTCTTTTGAAGCAAGCAGAGACATGAAAGCAATGATATTTGCGGCAGGATTGGGCACTCGCTTAAAACCGCTTACTGACACACTCCCCAAAGCCCTGGTTCCGGTATTGGATAAGCCCTTATTGGGACACGTCATCGAAAAGGTTCAAAAGGCCGGCATCAACCAGATAGTTGTAAATATCCACTACTTTGCCGACAAAGTTGAGGAGTGGATCAATAGCCAGGATTGGGAGGGGAAGAGCACTATTGCAATCAGCGACGAGCGAAAACAGTTACTCGAGACCGGTGGTGCAATACACTTTGCTCGCGAACTGCTAAAGGGGTGTAACCGTTTTCTGATTCACAACGTTGACATCATATCAAACTGCGACATAGAGTGGATGAATTCACAGGTAAAAGAGGATGCCGTTGCATCACTTTTAGTATGCAACTGTCCCACTACCCGTTTCCTTCTATTTAATCCCCAAACAATGCAACTTGTAGGATGGATGAACAGCGAAAGCGGAGATTTTCTTGTAACATCGCCCGAAATCACTCCATCGGAGTGCAAAGCTCTATCATTTGCCGGTATTCACATAGCATCGGAGCGTATCTTCGATCTTATGGATCAATATATTAATGAGCGAGGCCTCGCCATAGACCCGGAGAAGGGGACAAGATTTCCCATCATGAGCTTCTACATCTGGGCTGCACAAAAACATCCTATCTATGGTATCGAGGACCCAAAACTCAACTTCATTGATGTCGGTAAACTTGATGCAATAAAACCTGCCGAGGATTTCATCAGAAACAGCACGACCTGATTAACTCTCAAGAGTACAACACAACAGCATCCTGACATTTATGATTGCCAGGATGCCTTAAAAATATTATAAAATTACGGATTCTACGGAATCTAAGCGTAACGCAGTGATTGCCCTGCAATTACAATAAAAGAACAATTGACGAATAATTGCGGGCAAGGACAAGGCTTGCGAAAAAAAATCCGCCTGAGCATACTTTCGTATGTGATGGCGGATTCTACGGAATCTAAACGGAAAATTTTGCCCCTTTTGAGTCTCTTTTTGGTCTATATTTTACTCCATCACTTAACAATATTTTATATTGTCTTCGTTATGGAGCAAAATCTATCCTCAAAAATACCTTTCAAAATGTTATCAAAATTTTTCGCTTAGATTCCTTAAGCGTAACGCAGTGATTGCCCTGCAATTACAATAAAAGAACAATTGACGAATAATTGCGGGCAAGGACAAGGCTTGCGAAAAAAAATCCGCCTGAGCATACTTTCGTATGTGATGGCGGATTTTTTAAGCGTAACGCAGTAATTGCCCTGCAATTATTCGTCAATTCGGTGGATAACCAAACCGGAACGCAACTTCGGCTCAAACCAGGTTGTCTTCGGTGGCATAATTGCTCCGGAATCTGCAATATTAATAAGCTGCTCCATAGATACAGGATAGAGAGCAAAAGCAACCCTCATCTCTCCCGAATCCACACGACGCTTCAACTCGCCAAGTCCGCGAATACCTCCAACAAAATCAATTCTATTAGAGGTACGCAAATCACGAATATCAAGAATTTCGGCAAGAAGATAGTTGGACAAAACTGAAACATCAAGCACACCTATTGGATCAGACTCATCATATCTGCCCTCTTTGGCTGTCAGTTTATACCATACGCCACTCAGATACATTGAAAACTCATGAAGTCTTGAAGGAGAGTATATCTCTTCTCCCATACACTCAACATCAAAATGTTCCATAACACGAGCCATAAATGCCTCCTCGCTCATGCCGTTCAAATCCTTCACAACTCTGTTATAATCCATTATTTTCAGTTGTGAATCGGGGAAATGAACCGCCATAAAGAAGTTGTACTCCTCATTGCCTGTATGATTCGGATTGGCGGCAGCAAACTCACGACCTATCCTTGCGGCAGCTGCCGTTCTGTGATGCCCATCTGCAACATAGCAATACGGTACCTTGGTTGCAAAATAGTACTCTATATCACTATTCATCTGTTCATCTTTTACAACCCAGAATTTATGACCAAACCCATCCTCAGCAACAAAATCATAATCAGGAGCTGTAGCTGTTACATTTTCCACTATTGCATCAATTTCAGGGACAGCCTTGTAAGCGAAGAAGACAGGTTCCAGATTAGCCTTTACATAACGAGTCAGAACCATTCTATCCTCCTCTTTCTCTATTCTGGTCAACTCATGCTTCTTAATTATACCGTTCCAGTAATCCTCACAAGCTGCACACCCCACAATTCCGTACTGTGTTCTACCATCCATTGTTTGGGCATAGATATAGAAACATGGTTTCTCCTCCATTACCAAACACCCCTTTGCAATAAAATCTGCAAAATTGGCAACACTCTTGTTATAGACTACCTCAGAATGACAATCCACACCTTCGGGACAATCTATTTCCGCTCTTGTAACATGCAAAAGAGACTTTGGCTTGCCATGAGCCATTTGAGCCGCCTCTTCGCTGTTCATAACATCATAAGGCAGACAACTCAACTCTATACAGGTCTCGTTATCCGGAGTTCTTAAGCCTCTGAAGGGTTTTACTATTGCCATACTCTATTTGTTTAGTTGATACTTACAGTTTCCATTCTCCAGAAAGTCCACAATCTGACGTGCTGCCGCCAATCCTGCATTGATATTAGCCTCGGCTGTCTGAGCACCCATCTTCTTCGGTGTAGCAAAATATCTGCCCTCAAACTGCTTGAACTCCTCTGAGTCGGGCGCAATATCGGTCATATAGGCTATATCCTGACGCTCTTTCATCACAGCTATCAAGCCCTCCTCATCAATAACCTCCTTACGGGCAGTATTCACAACTACAGCTCCCTTAGGCATCTTGCCTACCAAATCGTAACCGATTGATTTCTTGGTTTTCTCGGTAGCCGGAGTGTGAATTGAGACATATTGACATGTAGAGTACAACTCCTCTACGCTACCAACCGGACTGGCACCGGCATTGGTAATCTGCTCATCAGTCATGAATGGATCATATGCGTAGACCTCCATACCAAAACCTTTTGCAATTCTACCAACATTCTGGCCCACGTTTCCATAGGCATGGATACCTATCTTTTTACCTTTGAGTTCTGTTCCTGCCTTACCGCTATAGAAACCACGTGCAACCATTACCATCATTCCGAAAGCCAATTCGGCAACGGCATTTGAATTTTGTCCCGGAGTATTCATGGCAACGACTCCGTTGGCACTACATCCGGGCAAATCAAGATTATCATATCCGGCTCCTGCACGTACAACTATCTTTAGATTTTTGGCAGCACACAAAATATCGGAATCAACTTTATCGGAACGTACAATCATTGCATCTACATCGGCAGCAGCCTGAGCAAACGCCTCCTGAGTTCCATACTTCTCCAATACGACAGTTTCATATCCAGCCGCATCAAAAATCTCCTTAATTCCCTTGACCGCTACGGGAGCAAAGGGCTTATCCGTAGCTATTAATACTTTAGCCATAGCCTTGAATCTCTTATTTTTGACTGTTCTCAAAATCCTTCATAACCTGAATCAATGCAGCAACATCCTCGTCGGTACAAGCATTGTAGCATGATGCTCTAAAACCTCCAACTGAACGGTGTCCCTTGATTCCGACAATATCTGCCTTCTTGCATGCTGCCATAAAAGCATCTGCCAGCTCCTCCTTACCGGGAGCCATAATAAACGGAATGTTCATTCTTGATCTTGAACCCTCGTCCACTACCGGAATAAACATTGAGTTTCTCTCTATCTCGGCATATAGTGCATCTGAGTGGGCAATTGCTCTACGCTCCATCTCTTTCAATCCGCCACTCTCCTTAATCCACTTCAATGTCTGGCCTACAGTATAGATATTTACACATGGAGGAGTATTATACATAGATCCATTCTTAACATGTGTCTTATATTTCAACATTGTCGGAATTTTCCTGTCTGCAACAACCTTATCAAGGAACTCATTCTTAATAATCACAAATACCAATCCTGCAGGTCCCAGATTCTTTTGACAACCTCCATATATAAGGTCATATTTACTAACATCTACCGGACGGCTGCATATATCCGAAGACATATCGGCAATAACCGGTACAGGTGAATCAATATCCTTAAGAATCTCTGTTCCACGAATTGTATTGTTTGTTGTTATATGTAAATAATCTACGTCAGCCGGGATCTCAGGAATCTCAGGGAAATATACATAGTCTCTATCTTTTGAACTACAGATTTCAACCACCTCACCAAACAATTCAGCCTCAGCCATTGCCTTGGTTGACCATGTTCCCGAATCAATATATGCTGCCTTTGTCTTGAGGAAGTTATATGGAACCATACAGAACTGCAGACTTGCTCCACCACCCATAAACATAACACTATAATTGTCGGGAATCTCAAGCACCTCCTTAAACAACGCCACTGTCTCGTCATATATTGCCTGGAAGTCCGACGATCGATGCGATACCTCAAGAATTGACTGACCGCATGTTCCCAACTCCATAACAGCTTTAGCTGTATTCTCCAATGCCATATCCGATAATTTACATGGACCGGCATTAAAAATGTGCTTTCTCATAAATATATTTTTTAGTTTTTAATGTACGGATTCTCTGTGAACCCTTTGCAAAGGTAGCAAAAGGGGTTTTGATTTTCCAAATAATAGAGGGGCTAAAATCTCTATTTTATGCATATTTTTACAATATTGGTATTTACAGATGAATATTGAAAATTTTTGATTTTTTTCTCCTCTATTTGTTGTTTCGATTATTATTTGTAACTTTATCGTGCGAATTTTTTTGAACAACTTATTTATGATACTTAACATCAAACAACAGGGAAACGAATATCGGATCGATGTCAAGTGCAGCAGACTTACATTAGCCTATTCGGAGGAGTTAAAAGATGAGGTCAAGCCTCTTCTTGGAGTAGAAGGTGCCAATGTCATCATTGATTTGAAAGGTGTTCAATTCATTGACAGCAGTGGTGTTGGAAGTTTAATTTCATTGGCAAAGCAAGCTAAAGTCTCAAACTCAACACTCACAATTGAGAATCCTGAACAGGGGGTCAAGGAGTTATTTACACTGCTTCGCCTTGATTTGATACTAAATATTCGTAATTAGGATAACAGAATTCTCTATGTTCAGAAATCTTTTCAGAAAACACATGCTGATATTTCTGTCAGCATTTATATTTGCGGTGTGGATGCTCTTTTGCGACAAATACTCCGTAGTGAATCGCTATGCAACAAACAGAAAGATTTCAGAACTGCAGGAACAGTATGACAAATATTCAGACTCATACAACGCAGACTCACTAAGCATAGAGGAGATTAAACGTTCAAGAATCAATCTGGAGAAGTATGCTCGCGAACACTATTATATGAAGAGCGACAACGAAGATATTTTTATTGTAGTTGAATGAGCAGAGCTATTGGAATAGATTACGGCAAAAAGAGAGTCGGAGTGGCAGTTACCGACAGTTTGGGAATTGTTGCAACACCATTAGGCACCGTTGCTTCAAACGAGATATACAAATTTCTGACTGAATACTTCAAGAGCGAGGATGTCAGCACAATCGTGGTTGGGCATCCCAAACAGATGGACAACACCGACTCGCAGAGTATGGAGTATATCGTTCCATTTGTAAAGGCTCTGCGAAAAAAGTTTCCCGATAAACAGATAGAGATGTATGACGAGCGTTTCACCTCTGTTCTTGCACACAAAGCGATGATTGAGGGTGGAGCAAAAAAACATACCAGACAAAATAAAGCACTTATAGACTCTATGAGTGCAACAATAATATTAAACTCATGGTTGGAGAGTAAAAAATTTTTATAACTATGTTTTTACCAATTTATCTATACGGTCATCCCGTATTAAAAAATATCAGTCAAGAGATAACAATGGACTATCCCGATCTTGACAAACTTATTGAGGATATGTTCTATACAATGGATTATGCAGATGGAGTTGGCTTGGCAGCACCACAAATCGGCAAGAATATCCGACTTTTTGTTATTGACACTACAGCTTTTACAGAACATGATCCCGAGTGTAACGGATACCGTAAAGCCTTTATCAATGCAAATATTGTAGAGCGTTTTGGTGATATGATTGATCGTGAAGAGGGATGCCTCAGTGTGCCGGGCATACATGAGTATGTAAGACGCCACGAATCAATCCGCATGCAATATATGGACGAGAAGGGCGAACAGCACGAAGAGGTATTCAGCGGTTTCAAAGCGTGGGTTATCCAACACGAGTATGACCACCTTGAAGGCATGGTATTTACCGATCATATCTCCGCATTAAAAAGAAGATTGATAAAGAGCAAATTGACCAACATCGCAACCGGAAAGAGCAGCTGCAGATATAAATGTGTCAGAGGGATAAAATAGCATCCCAAAAATTTTATATTTAAAATTATTTATCATAATATTGCAACTTATTAAATTGCAATATTATGATAAACTTTGCCCGTAGATACCCATTTATTCTATTTACAATCCCACTTGTAACCGGCATTGGCATAGGCAATAGTATCGTTATGTCCTATACCGAAACGGCCATATTTCTACTAATTCTGCTCCTTTTCATCATTATCCTGTATCGGTTATCATCGTTATCCGTCAAAGAGTATGCAATTCCCCTATTACTGATTGCTATCGGAGTAGCGGTATCAAATATCAATCTGAGAGAGATAATCACTTTCCCGGGACTCATAGAGAATCACATTTTACCATTTATTGAAAAATTCCGTACAGCCTTAATCAAGAAGAATCAGAGAATAATATCCGCCCCCGAAATCAGTGCTCTAAGCAATGCAATCGCATTAGGGTATAAGAATGATCTTCCTCCACAAATCAAAGAGTTGTTTGCAAAGTGCGGTATCATGCACATTGCAGCAGTATCCGGACTACACGTAGGCGCTATCTTTGTTTTGATCAAAAAAGGAACTTCGCTTATTAAAGGGGGCTTTATTTACAGTAAAGGCAGCGCAATAACTGCCACATGGATCTACACCATTTTATCGGGATTATCGCCATCTGCCATCAGAGCTGCAGCAATTCTGACCTACACTACTATCGGTGAGAGTTTTAACCGCAGTTTCAGCTCTCTCAACGGAATTTTTGCATGCTTTTTTATCACAATTATAATCTCGCCCGATACCCTGTACAATCTAAGTTTTCAACTATCCTATGCAGCATACATCGGTATCATTACACTCTTCCCTCTCTTTTCTCCTGCCAAAAAGGGAGGCAACCGGATAGTAAAATGGATTGTGGCTTCGCTCAGTGTCTCAGTAGCTGCACAACTTCTCACTCTTCCAATCACAATTTACTACTTTAATGCAATTAGCACCAACAGTTTTATTCTGAATCTGGCTGTAATACCATTGGTATCGCTACTTTTATACATAGATATAATAGCTCTGCTGCTTCCATCTCCTTTATCCTGCTTTTTGGGCGAGGCCACAAGAGTAACAGGGAGATGCATTATTGACATAACCGAATTAATTGAACCCATAAATATCTACGTACAAGATATTTATATCAGTAACGAGGGAATTATAATATACTATATAACTCTATTGGGAGCAACCATTTTCATTCATAAATTTTTGCATCATAAAACGCCTTAAACCATAACGTGTAAACAAAAAAAAAGTAAATCTGCGTTATACTCTTTGTTCTTAGCTCCCATTTTACTACTTTTGTAAACAAATTGCAATTTAGGATTTGTTCAGATTATTGACATGGATATAGTTATTGCCGGAGCCGGTGCCGTCGGAACTCACTTGGCACGAATGCTAAGCAGACAGAAGCACACTATTACACTAATTGACCCCGACGCCGAAAAATTAGAGAATATAGAGAGTCAAATTGAGGTTATGACTAAAGTTGGCTCGTGTATTCTTTTGAGTGTATTGCGCGATGTCTCGGTAGATCAGTGCGATCTATTCGTTGCTGTAAACCCTACCGAAGAGTTAAACATCAACTCTGCCATTATGGCAAAAAAACTTGGCGCAAAGCACACTGTAGCCAGAGTCAACAATAGCGAATATCTTGAAAAAGAGAGCGCTGAATACCTGAAGAGTGTTGGTGTTGACGAAATTATCTATCCCGATAGTTTGGCAGCCATTGAGATTGTTAATGCCTTGAAACAAATTGGCTCGCGCCAATTACACGAATTCTCGGATGGTAAGTTACAACTAATGGGAATCAAACTATGGGACAATGCTCTTATTCTCAATATGTCCTTGATAGAGATGGCAAACCACTTCGGTGCCGACCTATTTCGTATAGTTGCGATCAAAAGGGCAACACACACCATTATCCCACGAGGTGATACAGTCTTAAAATATGGTGATCTGATATTCGTCGTTACAAAGCCACAGGATTCCAAAGACATATTCGAGTTGTGTGGAAAAAACTCATTCGAAATCAAAACAATAATGATTGTTGGTGCTACTCAATTGGGAGTAAAAGCAGCATCGCTTCTTCAAGAGAATTACAAAGTTAAACTAATTGATCCCGACCGAGAGCGCTGCATTCAGGTTGCAGACCAATTAACCGACACGCTTGTTATAAATGGAGATGGAAGGGATTTGGATTTGTTAAGAGAGGAGAATCTCAAAAATACAGATGCTTTCCTATGCCTTACTGAAAATTCCGAGGCTAACATTCTGACCAGCTTGTTAGCAAAAAAACAGGGAGTAAAGAAGAGTATTGCTCGTGTAGAGAACATTGACTACATTGATTTGGCAGAAAATATCGGTTTAGGAACCATTATCAACACAAAGATGATTGCAGCCTCGCACATATATCGTCATACCCTGAAGGTTAATGTTCAACATCTAAAATTCGTAAACTTCACAGATGCAGAAGTATTTGAACTGAAAGCAGAAGAGGGGTCATATATTACTAAACGTGCCATCAAAGATTTAAATCTGCCAGAACATACTACATTAGGTGGAATTATTCGAGGCGACGATGCACATATCGCTACAGGAAACACAAAAATTGAGCCTGGAGATCAAGTAGTTGTATTTGCTCTATCATCAGCCGTAAAGAAGGTTATTAAGCTATTTCAGAAATGATTAATTTCAAGTTTATTATCAATATATGTGGAAAATTACTCTATATTGAGTGTTTTTTCGTCATCATATCTGCTTTAGTTGCACTCTACTATGGCGAAGATGATTTTTGGGCTTTCATACATACTGCTGCAATAATTCTAGGTGTTGCAACAGCAATGGTTACCGGCATTAAACAGAATGACAAGACCTTGACTCGTAAAGACGGGTATTTCATTGTAACATTCATTTGGATACTGTTTACTATCTTTGGAAGCTTGCCATATATCTTGTCAGGTCATATTCCAAGCTTTGCAGATGCCTTCTTTGAAACCATGTCCGGTTTCACAACCACAGGTTCCACTATCATAAATGATATTGAAGCTCTACCGCATGCCACCCTATTTTGGCGCTCATTAACACAATGGCTTGGCGGAATGGGTATAATCACTCTATTTATAGCCCTATTGCCAAGTTTAGGTATTGAGAGTCGAGACCTTTACATCGCAGAAGATACATCACCTATTCACAGTAAAACTGGTGCAACTTTCTCATTTACTACAAGATCATTCTGGATCATATACATAGGGTTAACACTTATATGTACCGTCATGCTTAAATTTGGAGGTATGAATTGGTTCGACTCAATGAACCATGCCTTAACAGCTCTCTCGACAGGAGGATTCAGTACCAAAAATTCAAGTATTGCCTTTTGGGATTCTCCATACATTCAATATGTACTTATTTTGTTTATGCTGGTTGCAGGATTAAATTTCACTCTGATCTTTTCATTGTTCAGCAGACATTGGAAGAATCTATTCAAAGATGCTGAAAGTAAATTCTGCCTTGCCATTATAGGAGTTACAACTCTTATTTCAACTACCATTCTCTATATACATAATACGTATGGGTTTGAAGAGAGTTTTAGAGCATCTCTATTTCAAATAGTATCACTTATGTCAACCACCGGATATGTAACAGAAAATTACTTACTATGGCCGGGAGCTATTTTACCAATCCTTGCATTTGTTATGTTTATCGGTCAATGTTCAGGATCAACTGCGGGTGGATTAAAATGTATAAGAGGATTAATTGTATTAAAGACTATCTTTTCAGACATGAAAAGAATTATTCATCCCAATGCAATCATCTTGGTAAAGTATAACAATAAAGGAGTTCAACCCCAAGTTACAAACTCTATCATGAATTTCTTTATTTTGTACGTGCTTATCCTTACAACTGGAAGTATTATTCTATACGCACTTCTTGAAAATTCGGATTGGACAACAGCCATTAGTGCCACCTTAACAGCGTTGAGCAATGTTGGTCCCGGTTTTGAAAACGTTGGCCCGGTCTCAACATTCGCATGGATGAACGCTCCATCAAAGATATTTTGTTCTATCCTGATGTTAATCGGCCGTCTTGAGATGTTTACAGTTCTGGTTCTCTTTACTCGTGAATTCTGGAGACGCTAATTAATATAGTTCCGTAACTACGCCACGCACAACCTTAACTAACTCCACAGGATTCAACTTCAATTGCAATCCTCTTACTCCGGCACTTACATAGATGTAGTCAAAAGCCTGACAGGTTGCATGAAAGTATGTAGGAAATAGTTTTTTCATTCCTACAGGTGAGCAACCGCCACGAATATATCCAGTAAGTGGAAGCAACTCCTTCATAGGAATCAAGTCGCAACTCTTGTTTCCTGAAACCTTTGCAGCCTTCTTCAGATCGACCTCTTGATCTCCGGGAATAACACAGACAAAGTAACCTGTTTTATCTCCTTTTAGCACCAATGTTTTGAATACCTGCTCAATTGGCTCACTCAACTGATCCGCAATATGAGTTGCCGACAGATCCTCCTCATCAACTACATAGGGAACAAGTACATAAACAATTTTTGCTTTGTCCAGCAAGCGTGCTGCATTGGTTTTATTTATCTTCTGTGCCATAATTTTAACTGTTAAATTTTAAGCAAAATTAAAAAAATTAGCTATGTTTGTACCTATGAATTTTAAAGAAAACCAACTCTCTTTTGAGAATAAAAAATAACAAACCAAGTTAATTCAAACATATGAAACACTGCAAGTCATTTATCTTAGGAGCAGCATTATTACTCTCTGTTTCAGGATGTAATAGTTGGGAAAAGCCTAACGCTCCAATTAATGAAGTGACATTTACCAATGTCCACTTCCACGATGTTTTCTGGACCCCCAGAATTGAGACAAACAGAACTGTATCTATTCCATCGGCATTCTATCAATGCGAAATCAATGGTCGATTTGATAACTTTGCCATTGCTGCCGGTCTGAAAAAGGGAGAACACAAAGGAGACTACTCATTTGACGATACCGACCCATATAAGATTATCGAGGGAGCATCATACTCACTTGCAGTAAAATACGATGCAAAACTGGATCACTATCTTGACAGTGTGATAAATCTGATTGCATTGGCTCAGGAGCCTGATGGCTATCTGACCACCTGTGTAACCAACAAGTGTTACAGACTTTCAGGCTGGTGGGGAACAAAACGTTGGGAGAAGATGAACAGTCACGAGTTGTACAACAGCGGCCACCTATACGAGGCAGCAGTTGCCCACTATATGGCAACCGGTAAACGTACTCTACTTGATGTTGCTATCAAAAATGCAGATTTGATTTGCGAGACATTCGGATTGGGTGAGGGGCAGATCAAGTACCCTTCAGGACACCCTATCATTGAGATGGCTCTCTGCAAATTGTATAAGGTTACAGGCGAGCAGAAGTATCTGGATCAGGCAAAATATTTTGTTGAGGAGACAGGCCGCTTGAGTAACGGAAGAGCTCCCGGAATATACAGTCAGGATCATATGCCAATTCTGAAGCAGGAGGAGATTGTAGGACATGCCGTACGTGCCGGTTATCTTTATTCAGGAGTTGCTGATTATGCCTCTCTCGCAAATGATACCGAGTATTTTGAAGCCCTGACACGCATCTGGGAAAATATGGCTGGCAAAAAATTATACATTACAGGAGGTATGGGTTCACGTCCTCAGGGCGAGGGCTTTGGACCGAACTATGAGTTGCACAATATGACCAATTACTGCGAAACCTGTGCATCTATTGCCAATGTATACTGGAACTACAGAATGTTCCTTGCAACAGGAGACTCAAAATATGCCGACATTGTCGAGCGTGCAATATACAACGGAGTGATGGCAGGAGTATCACTTAGCGGAGACCGTTTCTTCTACGACAACCCTCTTGAGTCTATGGGACAGCACGATCGTGCCGAGTGGTTTGGTTGTGCATGTTGCCCTGGTAATGTAACCCGTTTTGTAGCCTCTATACCCCACTATATGTACGCAACTCAGGAGAGTGACATCTATGTAAACCTATACACCCAAAGTGAGGCAGAGATTGAGACCTCGTCTAATAAAGTGAAAATGACTCAGTTCACACAATATCCATGGAGTGGAAATATTGAGTTTAAGATTGAGCCGGAAACCGAGAGTGAGTTTGCAATCCGCTTCCGTATTCCGGATTGGGTAACACAATACCCTGTCGCAACAAAGCTGTATTCATACACCGATTCACCTGTAAAATACAGCGTTAAGGTTAATGGCAGAAATGCAAGTCTGAATATTCATGACGGTTACATTACAATTAATCGCACATGGAAGAGTGGCGATAAGGTAGAACTTGAATTCCCAATGGAGGTTCGCCGTGTAAGAGCCTGTGATTCTGTATATGATGACCGAGGCCTATTGGCAATCCAGCGTGGCCCGATTGTATATTGCCTTGAGGGAAAAGATCAGAGTGACGAGCATGTATTTAACAAATATATTCCTGAGAATGCTGAATTTACCGAGGAGTTCAAGGGCGATTTGTTGAATGGCGTTGTAGTATTGAAGACAACTGCCAAACGTTTGAACAGCGATGGTTCCGAGAGTGAAGAGCAGGTAACTGCAATTCCATACTCTACATGGAATAACCGTGGCAAGAGCGAAATGATTGTGTGGATTCCTGAGAGTGCTGAGTATGCTAAACCTACTCCTGAGCCAACAATTGCAAGCAAGGCAACCTCGTTCATTGTCCATGTTCCAATACAGAACGATGCACAGGCTTCAGAGACCTACTACGAGGCAATGTATGGAGTAAATGATCAGTGGGAACCAAAGAGTTCTGCAGATATTTCAAAGCCATACCACTTCTGGTGGAGAACCTCAGGAACAGTTGAAACTATTGAGTATGAGTTTGAGAAACCAACTCAAGTTTCAAGTGTTGATGTATATTGGTTGGAGTTTGACCACTATGATGGTAACTACAAACTTCCTGAGTACTGGACTCTATACTACAAAGATGGCAAAAAGTGGATAGAGGTTGAGACAAATGACAAATATGGAGTTGAAAGAGATATGTACAACCATCTGTCGTTCAAACCGGTAACAACCACTGGTTTACGAATTGCAGCAAAGCTACAACCTGGTAACTCTGCAGGAATAATTGAGTGGAAAGTAAATAAATAAATCAATAATAAATTAATAACTATGATTAAAAAATTCTTATGCGGGTTGACTGCAATGCTTATTGCCGGAGCATCTGTCTTTGCTATGAGCGCACCCGAGGGAAAGAGCTACTACTCTCCCAACAAGAAAATCGGCGTTACTATTAACGGAGGCGAGCACATTCAATACTCAATTACATTGAATGGCGAGACAATTCTTGCTCCATCGCCAATCTCGTTGAAATTAACTAAAGATAATTGGTCTAAGGGCTCTATCAAATCTATCAAGTCAAAGAGCGTTGCATCCGAGACTATCGTCGCTCCATTGTACCGTCAAAAGAGCTATGAGACAGGTGGCTATACTGAAGTTACAGTATCTACATACGCAGGTTACAACATCATCTTCCGCATCTATGATGAGGGAGTTGCATACTGCTACGCACTTAATAAAAAGGGTGAGGTGATTATCTATGACGAGTTGGCAGACTTCACATTGCCAACCGACAACACCGTATATTTGTCACACTCAACCAACCCAAGAAAGCAGGTTGCCATGGCATTCCAGAATAATTATCAGGTAACCCCTATCAGCAAGGCCAACGATAAGATTTTGGCATTCTTCCCAATCGCAGTTGATTGTGGTAATGGAGCAAAGATGGTTATCACTGAGGCTGAGTTGGAGTCATATCCGGGTATGTTCGTAATGGCACAACCTGCAAACAAGAGTTTGAAGGCTGAGTTTGCAAACTATCCAAAATCAATGGCAAAATATGATTGGCGCCAGCAATCATACGTTACCGAGACCGAGGAGTACATTGCTAAGGTTCAAGGTAAGCGTAATTTGCCATGGAGAGTTATAGCTATCTCAGAGTGCGACACTCAGTTACCTGTAAACAACCTGGTTTACTCTTTGTCATCACCAAACAGAATAGGCGATGTTTCATGGGTTAAAGGCGGTAAAGTTGCTTGGGACTGGTGGAACGACTGGGGTGTTTATGGAGTTGATTTCGAGGTTGGAATCAATACACAGACATACAAATACTATATCGACTTTGCATCTGAGAACGGCATTGAGTATATCGTACTTGACGAGGGTTGGTACAATCCTAAGAGCGGAGATATGTTGACAATCATCCCTGAGATTGATCTTGAGGAGCTTGTTGCATACGGAAAGGCTAAGAATGTTGAGATTATCCTTTGGACAGTATTCAACGTATTGGATGAGCAGTTGGAGGCTGCTTGCCAAAAGTACTCTGAGATGGGAATTGTCGGATTCAAGATTGACTTCCTGGATCGTGACGACCAGACAGCTACAGAGATGGCATATAGAATTGCAGAGACTTGTGCTAAATACCACTTGACCGTTGATTATCACGGATATTACAAGCCAACCGGTATGAGTAGAACATATCCAAACATTGTAAACTACGAGGCAGTATTCGGTATGGAGGAGGCTAAGTGGCAACCAATCAAAGATATGCCTGAGAACGATGTAACCATCCCATTCATTCGTATCCTTTGCGGTGCTGTTGATTTCACTCAGGGAGGAATGAACAACGCATCCAAAGAGAACTTCCAGCCAATCTACAACGACCCGATGACACAAGGAACCCGTTGTCACCAATTGGCAACCTATATTGTTTACGACTCTCCACTTGTAATGTTGGCAGACTCACCTACAGCATATAAAAAAGAGCAAGAGTGTGTTGATTTCATAGTATCAATACCAACTGTTGTTGACAAGACTATTATCCCACAGGGTAAGATGGCAGAGTATGTTGTAACAGCTCGTCAGGCAGGCGACAACTGGTATGTTGGAGGAATGACCGACTGGAACAGCCGCGACATTACAGTTGATTTCTCGTTCCTGGGCGAGGGCGACTACGAGGCTACAATCTTTACTGATGGAAAGAACGCTGATAAGTACGCTTACGATTACAAGTCAGAGAAGAAGGTTATCAATAAATCTACAAAACTTGACATTCACATGGCTAAGGGTGGTGGATTTGCAATTACTCTTATCAAAAAATAATTGAGCAAAACAATATACAATGGCAATAACAAAAGTTATTAAAAATATTGTAATGTGTTCGGTAGCAGTGGTTACACTGCTACCCTGCTTTACAGAAACAGCCTCTGCTCAAGAGAGCGGATTGGCTTTTAACGCTCCTAAGACCGGTAACCCTATTATTCCGGGTTACTTTGCCGACCCAACAGTTCGCAAATTTGGAGATACCTACTATGTTTACGCGACAACCGATGGTAATGGAGAGGGATTCGGACCAAGCCAGGTATGGACTTCAAAGGATTTTGTCAACTGGACAATCATGCCTATGAACTGGCCTATTACTCACTGGTACTGGGCTCCTGATGTATGGCAACACAACGGCAGTTACTACCTTATGTACTGTCAACCATGTCAGCTACACTTAGGAAAGTCAGACTCTCCTCGTGGCCCATGGAAGAATGTTTTGGGCGAGCACGACGCTGTTCTGATGCCAGACCGTTTCGTAACTAACTGTATCACTCTTGACGGACAGGTTTTCTTCGATGACGATGGTAAAGCATACGTTTACTTCGGAACATGGGGAATCTACCCTGGTTTTGGTTGCGGAGTATGCGAACTGGACGATAACATGATGCTTACCGACAATAAGCGCTTGATTGTAAATACCGAGGCTACCGAGTTCTTCGAGGCTCCATTTATCATTAAGCACAACGGAGTTTACTACCTGACCTACTCTGCTGGTTCATGTCACGACCACACATATCGTGTAAAGTATGCAGTAAGCAAGACAAGTCCTATGGGACCTTACGAGAGTCCTGCTGACAACGTAATCCTTGAGACGAATGCCGACGGAACCATTCATGGCCCCGGACACCACTCTATCTTAGAGGAGAACGGTAAGTTCTATATGGTATATCACCGTCACGACAACCCTCACTCAACTCGCGGAATGCACCGTCAGATTGCCGTTGATGCGATGTTCTTCAATGAGGATGGATCTATTGCAAAGATTAAAGGCTCACACGATGGTATCGGCAATTTGCAACCATTGACAACTGCCGAGAACATTGCATTTGGAAAACCTGTTACAGTATCTTCATACTACAGCGAGGATTACAAACCTCAATATGCAACCGATGACAACAACGGTACATTGTGGCGTCCAAAGAGTACAAATGCAGGCGAGTGGATTCAAATTGATCTTGAGGAGACAAAGAAGATCAGCCGCATCTGGACACAGTTCGAGTTGCCAATGACCTACTACCAGTACTACATCGAGACCTCGCTCAATGGTAAAGATTGGACAATGTTTGCCGACAAACGCAACAACTTCCTTTGCGGAAGCCCTATGGTTGAGTATGGAGACACCGAGGCTCGCTATATCCGCTTAACCTTCACCGGTGCTGAGAAACAGGGAGTTGCAGGAGCGATTTGGAACATTAAAGTATTTGAGACAAGTCATATCGATCCCCCACAAATGTTGATAGGTTTGAGCGGAAACTCATTCATCGACGGAGAGTGGAAGAATCAGGCCGGTATGCTGGGACGTGCATTCCAGGTAACCCAGGGGAAGGCCAATGCAAGCATTGTTGATGCCAAAAACTGCGTAACTCTTAATGGCGAGTTGACAAGTTCATTTACAATGCCTGAGCAGTTCTATAACGGCGAGGCCTGGACATTGAGCTATAAGGTATTCGGAACAATTGCAGATGCCAATAAACAATATATCTCATGGAACAACACCTTTGCAGAGAGACTTGCAAAAAAGGTTGAGGGGACCACTGCCAAAGAGTGGCACAATGTTGCATTGATTTGCGATGGTAAGATTGTTACCGTTTACCTTGACAACAAAGAGGTGGGCACCTTCAAGAACAAATATGCAAAGGTGCCCGGTAAGTTGGTTATCAAAAGCGAGAATGAGATTCAATTAGCAGCGATCCGCCTGTACAACTGGGCACAGCACCCTGCCGAGGCTGAGTACGATGCGACAGTTGCTATCCCTGAGTTCAAGGGTAAAGTTGCTCCAAAACCACAAGGTTTGTTAATTGACATCAATGCTGCTGACTATACCGTAGGAACAACAGTAAACGAGGTTAAGAACAATACCGGAATGGGTACATTCAAGAGCGAAGGCTCATCAATTCCTGTAACATTGAAAGATAACCGCATTGCATTCCAGCTTGACGGAAGCCAGAAACTGCAATCAACCTTCGCTATGCCTACTAATATGAAGGATAATGCTCCATACACAATGACAGCATGGATTCTTAACCCTGAGGCAAGCGAGCGTGAGTGTATTGTTGACCTGCACCCTGTTGCACAGGATGGAGAGTTGGGACGCGTTGTATTCGGAAACGGATTCAACAATGGTAGCGGAATTATCTTCCACAATGGTTCATACGAGGAGTATGGAATGCGTGACTACCAGGGTTCAAACGAGTGGCACCATTGGGCAGTAACATTCGATGGTCACATGGAGCGAGTATATTGCGACGGTAAACTGATAAACGAGAAGAATGTTAAGCTAAGAATGTTCGAAAACCGTGTTGTAACCATAGGTCAAACAGCCGATTCTGACTGGGGCTTTACCGGATGGATAAGCACCGTTAAGGTATACGACACCCCTCTCTCTGCCGAGCAGATTGCAGCAGAGGCAAATGCCGAGGGTCAGAAAAACATTCTGTTCCGCATTGCTATGAGCGAGGTTGCAGGAGCTGATTGGCAAAACCAGGCTGCATGGAGTGGCGAGGGCACATTTGGAACCCTAACCGCTAACAATGGTAAAGTTGCATACCAGGGCGCTGTAACCATCAACAACATCAAAGCAAAACATGACGTTAAGGGAATCTCATTTACAACTGTATGGCCAAAATACATATCTAAGAGTGTAAACATCGTTAAGTGGGATGGCACAAACATCGCCCTTACCCGCAACGGCTTGTCTGTAAACGGACAAAACATAGCCATAGAGAAGCAGAGTGGCTGGAACCACATTGCATTACAGGCAAAAGGCGGTGATCAGTGGAGCGTATGGGCAAATGGTAAAGAGGTTGGCAAGGTAACTGCAAATATCACCAGCAACCCATCAACTATCACAATCGGAGATAAAGTCGGCAAGAGCGTTATCAGCGAGTTGTCAATCTACGGTAAGGAGATTAACGGAGAGGAGATTCAGGCTATGTACAACAGTTTCAATACAAATGCACTGGCTGAGTACAACTTCCAGCTTACTGCAAAGGCTGTAACTCCCGATTATGTACGTCTATACGTTACAGATAAAGATGGTAAAGACATTACCGAGAGTCTGCTACTATACGAGTATCAGCACGGAGCGACAAAGAGCGCTTGGGATGGTTCATCTGAGTATCTGTTCAAACTTACAAACAAGAGTAAAAACGGTGTTGAAACCTTCAAGGTAAGCGTCAAGGATTTGAATGGAAACATTACAACAGCCATTGCTCCTGCAACTGCAAATGTAGCTCCTGCCGAGTTCAACATCTATCAGGACAACTTTGACACCGATTACGATTACCATAAAGGCACAAACGGAACCATTTGGGACGGTCTGTTCGGTTATAATATTGAAGAGGTAACAGCCAAGAGCGAGGGTGGAAATCTGGTACTTGGATCAAAGGACAGAAACTACGGAGCACGTGAACAGAACCATGGTCCACTCCTATACAAGGAGATAAGCGGAGATTTCGTGGCACAGATCCATGTAACCGACTACACAGGCAAGAGAGGCAGAAGTGTTGGATATAACGAAGGAGGTCTAATGGGACACACCTTTGGAAACCGCAATATGAACCAGCTTGTTCAATTTGGAGTATTCCCACACTACAACCAGGGTAACATGATTACATATATCCAGGGCTTTGCTCGAATTCAGCGTGCAAATATGATGGGCGACAAGGCCGATATGTATCTTCAGATTGAGCGTAGTGGTGACTACTTCTACTTCCGCTCAAGTTCAGATGGAGAGAACTGGACAAATATGCCATACTCTCCTATCCATCGTCCTGATTTGCAAGGCAAGAGCCTAAAGGTTGGTCCATTCCAGGTTACCTATACCGACGGTTTCGGAGAGTTCAAATTTGATGACTTCAAACTGTGGATTAAGAAGTAATTGATAATTAGGAATTAGGAATTAATTTTAAATCTAAAGCCAAAAAAGAGTTTCGCATTTTGCGAAACTCTTTTTTTTACTCCTAACTCCTAACTTGTAACTCCTCACTACACCTTAGTTACCTCCTCTACTCCGTCAATCAGATTCAAACACGCCATAATGGCCGAAAGTTCATTGATAGAGTGGACCATGATTCCAACATTACATGTACATACAGAGTAGTTCGGTTTCATATCCAAAGCTATGATATTCAAACCTAAATCTATTGAAATAACCTTTATCAAATCATACAGCACCTTCTCCCTGTCAACTGCTACAATCTTTATATGAACCGGATAGAGACGTTTATCACTACTCTTGAATCGAACAGAGACAATAGAATCACCATACTTGGCAGAACGCGAGATTGCATCGGGACAGTTACGCTTATGAAGCATAATCGGTTTACCCGACCCCTGCTCAAATCCGATAACCTCCTCACCGGGAAGAGGCATACACAACGGACACCTTTGAAACTCCTTCTCCGCCTTATGTTCGCTATCATATTTGCGGAACCAGGCCTGAATAGCCTTTCTCGCTCTAAAACTCTTGACAATCTCTAACCAAGAACGATGTGGAGTTGCCCCCTCGCGAGTTCCGATCTCTACTCTGTCTCCTCGGTTTAATACAGTCTGAACAGGTACAATCATACCATTTACCCTTGCATAAACAGCCTGATGACCTATTGAGGTGTGGATATTATACGCAAAATCAAGAGCAGTTGCACCCTTTGGTAGTACTACAGTCTGCCCCTTAGGTGTAAATACCGTAATATCATCATTATAGAAGTTACACACAACATTCTCAATGAAGGCATCCTCCTCCTTTCCATACGCAGCAATATCGCGCAAAACCTCCTTAAAGTTCTCTACCCAATGCTCTGAACCCTCGCCCTCAGCAATACAACCCAGCTCTGAGTTATTAGCCATACGAACCGAGCCTACATGCATCTCTATCCATTGTCCATTACCTCCCATCAACTTAAAATGGAGTGCCTGGTATCCGTTCTCCTTAGGTGTATCAACATAATTCACCAAGCTGCCGGGTTTCTCCTTGAATATATCGGTCAAGAGTGAATAGATTTCAAGACACTGTTTCTTCTCAATTCCTCGTGAAGGCTGATCCTCAAATACAACATTTACAACCTGTATCGACTCTATTTGTCGGAATTGCTTGCCTGTTACCTGCATCTTTCTCCATATCGCATACACACTACGAGTCTGGCACCTTACGTATGCTTTGATGCCCATAGCCTCAAGACGCTTATTGATAATAGAGAGAAACTCATCAATAAAATCCTTATTCTCGCGCTCATATGCCATAATCTTTGAGCGCAACTCGGCATATTCGTATGGAGTACGGAACTTTAAAGAGAGATTCTCCAGCTCCGATTTTACCACATACAATCCCAAACGATTAGCCAATGGAGCATAGAAATAGTCAGTCTCACCGGCAATCTTCATCTGCTTATCGGGGCGCATACTCTCTAATGTACGCATATTATTCAGACGGTCAGCCAACTTAATCAACAATGCACGAACATCATAATTGATAGAGTACAGCATCTGACGGAAATTGTCAAGTTGCTTTGTCATATCATATTCGCTCTTCTGTTTTTTGGTTACAGCATCAACCAAAAAGGCTACATCATCGCCAAAACGCTCCTTGATGTCATCAATTGTATATGGGGTATCCTCTACAACATCATGAAGCAATGCTGCTATTATAGGATCAGCTCCAAGGTGTAATTCCTCGGCTACAACAGTTGCAACTCCTACAGGATGAATAAAATATGGGTGTCCGCTTTTACGTTTCTGACCAGCATGAGCCATCGCTCCAAATTCATATGCCTCACGAATTCTGCGCTGCTCAACCTCGTTTTTACCCATAAATGCCGCTCTGAAAAAGTGCTCACGACATTTCTCTAACTCATTGTTTAAATCCGTCTCTACCATACCAATAAAATGTAACCACACAAAAATACGAAACATTTACAAAAAGTTTAAAAGCTGTTTAAAATTTATTTCGAGATTTTTTTCGTTATAACGCCAATATGGGATGCACCTCGGCAAAAGAGTCAAATAAATTTGAACTTTTGCCGAGGTTTTCACCATATTTGAAAAAGAGTTTTGAGGATAGTAAGTGAAATACATACCAAAAAGATTCTCAAAGAATCCGAAACGATTGTAAGCAGTGTAAAGAGATAGATAAACGATAAATTGAAACAGATTCTAAAATTGTTTACTAATTATTTGATAAAAGAGTAAGAAATCACCTCATATATAGTAAATTTTAAACAGATTCTTTTATACCTTTGTAAAAAAAAGTAGTAAAATGAAAAAGATATTCACATTTGCAGTAACTATATTAGTTACAATATCAACTCTGACAGCTCAAAGAGTAGAGAGTACCGAAGTTTTGAATAAGATTAAAAACGAAGCATTCAATAACTCCGGAATAAAAGAGATTTCATTCTGGTTCACTGACTTTATGGGAGCACGACTATCTGCATCGGATATGTACCTCAGAGCCGAGAATATTGCAAAATGTATATTCGACTCTATCGGTCTTGAAAATATCAAAACAGAGAAAGCAGGAGATTTCAACTTCCAGGGGTGGGATTATGAGAAATGCTACATTGCCATGACTCAACCGTACTATAGCAACTTTACATCGTTACCTGCTGCATGGTGTGGCTCTACTGATGGTAAAATTTCGGGCAAGATTATCTATCTTAACGCTAAAAACGATGATGAAATGGAGCAATTCAGAGGCAAGCTTAAAGGAGGAATTGTTCTATTACCCAGTTCCAATAGTTATAATGATCCACACTACGCCGACCCCAACCGCTTACGAAGAAGCGAAACCGACCTGATAGCAATGCAGTTTGATGCCGATGTCAATAAATTAAGACAAACTTCAAAAAGCTCTACAACACTTCTGAGTTATGACAAGGCTACCATATCCGGCGGTCAACTGAACAAATTGAGAAGTTTTGCCCAAAACGAAGGAGCTGCTGCAATTATTTTTGAGGATGGATACTACAACGTACTAAGCGGTCAAAGTCCCTGGTTCTACAACCGAATCGAAAATCCCGCTCCAGAGATAGCCATAAGCAAAGAGGAACAAGGCAGAATGGTACGAATGATTGAGCATAATATTGCAGTCAATGTTGAACTCGAGGTATCGGCCAAAACAAATGGTAACTATGAGATTACCAATCTATTTGCAGAGATTCCAGGTAGATCAAAAAAACATAAAGGTGAGTATGTATTGATTGGTGCACACCTTGACTCATGGCTTGGAGGTACAGGCGCAAATGACAATGCATCGGGATGTATTGTTGCTACAGAAGCAATGAGAATTCTTAAAGCTATCGACGCAAAACCTCAAAGAACTATCAGAATTGCCCTATGGAGTGGCGAGGAACAAGGAATTATTGGATCAGCTGAATTTGCAAAGAGTAAAAATCTTGACAAGAGTGAGGAGGCTGAAAAGATTGTTCTCTATCTGAATACAGATAATGGTTCAGGACAGTTCCGCGGTATATGTATCGAGGGAAACTACGAAGCTGAAAAGTTCTTTAAAGAATGGGGAGCGCCAATTAAATCATTAGGATTCACCACTATTTCACCTCATAATTCATATAGAACCGACCACACTTCATTAGTTAAGTACGGTATTCCTGCATACCAATTTATTCAGGACAACATGGGTTACGGACTAAGTTACCACACCAATATGGACAGATATGAACGCTTAGCCATCGAAGATATGAAGTGTAACGCAGCTATTATTGCATGGCTTGCCCTTAACGCAGCTAACGACGACGCAAAAATTCCACTATTTATAAAATAGTTTTAGAAGGATTGTAAGCAGTATAAGAAACACTCAAACAATAAAATTTAAAAATTTTCTTATATAGTTGTAACATTATATTGTGCTCCATCGTATATGAGATAAAATCATAAACGATGGAGCATTCTATTATACACAATCCTGAAAAAAGATGTTTTGAGTGTCATATCTCAGGACATAGAGCATTTGTAGAGTATAAACTACAGAACAGCACAATCATTATCACTAAAACATACGTTCCAAAACCATTGGAAGGACGTGGTATTGCGAGTGAAATGGTTCAGAAGGTTGCAGAATATGGATATGAAAATGGCTACGACATCAGGGCTACATGCTCATATGCTGTAGCTTGGCTTCAAAGACACCCAAATCTCATTGCCAACCAACATTAAATTCCATAAATTGAACTCTATACAAAAAGGGCTGATACAGGATAACTATGCTCCCATATCAGCCTCTACCTTGTTACGTATTATTATAAAACTAATCTACAATCGAAGCTCTAATCTCAACATTACAAGCCTTCATTGAGGTCATATCCCGATATTGTAAACGCATTGTCACCTTATCTCCTTTATTTACATGACTTTGATGACAACCTGTACCACAATAGAATGGAGCCGAAGAATCAATCTCAATAAAGGTTAAATCTCCATTACCCCAATCAGTTGTACCCATATTATCAAACCAGGCCCCATAATCTCCACCAGCAGTATTCTCACCCTCTGAACCATCATAATTCATCGGGACAATATCGGTGGTTCTACCTAAACGGTTAGTAAAGTCGTTCTCGGTAACACCCAATATTACACATACTTCACCGGCATTGATAAAGAATGACTCACCATCATATCCGGTAGCCTTGCTGATATTGATATTCTGAGTAACAGTACCCTCAACTGTAAAATCATCAGCCGACACTACCCCCAAAACCTTGGCTGTCAACTGAACAATAGCCTTATACTGAACTCCCTCTACATCATATAGCAGCGCAAGAGAAACAACATAGTTATGCTCCTCCTCTACTGCTCCCGGATACTGCATCACACTATACCCTATAAAATCGCTTGTCTCAACAGCAATGACTGAGTTTTGACCATGATTTGTCACATAGCCGTCTCCATCAAACCAGAAACCATAACCATTCGCTGTAGTCCGAGTCTCTATTGTACCATCAGGCTCGTATGCTGCAAATGTAATTGAACCATCAGCAATCTTCTCTGCAAACTGCTCCTCTGTCAACAAAAAGGCTTCATACACCGGCTCTAAATCTATAGTGACAGAACCTCCAGTATAATCCCAACCGCCGCTGGAAGGGAAGAACGAACACTCGCCATACACAATTGTATCGCTATAGCGAACAGGAGTTTTCTCCTCCCATGAGTCCTGAAGTAATCCATCAAGCGCAGCTCCAATATTGCCGGCATTTGGATCTCCACTTCCTCCCTCATCGCCCTCACCAGGCCCTGGCTCAACAGTTCCCCCTGGTTGTGTACCTGGTTGAGTTCCCGGCACTGTAGGTTCCGGATCCTCATTACTGCTACTGCAGCCACTGACCGCAATGGTCAGCGCTGCAAATAACATTAATAGTCTGTTAATTTTCATCTATTGATCGACTGATTACTTTAAACTAACTGTAACCTCTACATTACAAGCAGTCTCATTTGCCTTATCTCGGTACTGCAAACGGCATACTGTAGAGTTTGAATTATTCTCAGGGTGCATTCCATAAATGAATGAAAGCATATCACTACCCTCGATATATGCGATACTTGATGAACCCCATGCGATTGTTCCTGAAGAACCAAACCACGCACCATAAGAACCTCCGGCAGTATTTGTTCCCTCTGACCAATCCCTGTTCATTGGCAAGCAATCAATAGTATTACCTTTACGGGCATCAAAATCTGCCTCGGTAATTCCCAATGTTTCACACAATTCACTCTTTGATATAGTCAAAGTTCCCTGATTATAGTTTCTAGCAGCACAAGTAACAGAGTATGTCAAAGTTCCCTTAATCTCCATTGGAATAGGACCCAAAACAAAATCTGTACCACTCATAGAGGTAATTGTACTTGTGATTGAATCATCAGCAAAAGTAACATCACCACGACTCTCCTGAGTTATAGTGAAAACAGCGTCCTCTACTCCCTCTGCACTGAATGTAATCTGACCTACACGCTCCTCTGAAGTGGTATTTGGCCAGATAATAACGCTATAATAGGTTATCGTTGGGGCATTAGTATCCGGATTTTCAGGAATAACAACATCGTCATTCGGGTCATTAATATCGGTACGTGCTATCTCACCCTCATCTACCTCTTGCTCGATAAGTTCGATGGATATCATCTCATCATTATTGGTTGTAACACTATACTCAACAGCTAAATGCTCTACAGCCAACTTGAACGATGCACCGCTATATGCAACAACGGTATCAGCATTCAACACATTCAATACTGGATCAACTACAACCGGTGGTTGGGTATCTCCAGGATTTCCTGAAGGTTTTACAGTTCCTCCGGGATTAGTTCCTGGTACAGTTGGTTGTGGATCATCTGAGCTTGAATCACAAGCCACCGCCATCGCAGCAACCAACAATGCGCTTAAAATATATCTCATTTTCATAATTCTAATCTGTTATATTTACATTAAATTTGAAGTAAACAGTCTTATCGTTATACTGCAATGCAAATCCCATCTTATAAGGAGTATTTGTTTTTGCCATTCCTGTATAACAACCTACAACTATACCTGTTGCAAAATTATTCGATGCAAGATATACTGGGTTTGGATAACCCTTAGCATCACCATTTGCATCAAAATAAGCACCATAGGTCTCAGAAACATTATTACTTGCAATAGATCCATCTGCATTGATTGGATTAAAAGTTGCTTGTGATATAGTTGCAACTGTCAATCCCAACACCTCTGCTGCATGTGAATAATCCGGAGCTACAGTTGGTCCGCTATATGTTGTAGATGGCTTTGGATACTCTACTTCATAAGTATAGGTCAATGTTGCCTCGTCCCATGACTCAACAATCTTAGGAGGTGTGTTACGCAATGAAGCATTTGTCAATTTAATCATATATGGCCACTGCTCATCATTTGCATCATTGTCATCCCACTCGTGGTGCCAGTACTCTGTTGGAGCTCCCATAACAACCAACCACACATATTGACAATTAGCAGGACACGTAAATGATACAGTACCTGTACCATCAGCACCTGTTGCAGTTCCTGCATCTCCATATATTCTGTTACCATTCTTATCTACAGCAACAAAACCAAACTTCCAGCCCGCAGCGTCAAGTTTCCATACTGAACCTGAAATCGGAGTTCTATAACCGGTTGTTCCTGCCAATCCTACAAGCTCTACGCTCATCAATGTCTCCTCAGCAGGAGCTTTCAAACGAATTGCATTGAATCCATAGTTCTCTGGTGCAGAACCCGAACCCACTTTGTAATAATCGCCATCTACAGCATTTAACTGAGTATATTGACTGAAGGCATCCCAATATCTGTTACCTCCATTAGCACGTGTATGCTCCATATCGTATGTCTGCAAACGACATGCATATTCGAACATCTCATTATTGAACTCATCTAATGTAATATCGGTAATTCTCATATAGGTATCAAATGGGTCCTCAGGGAATTCAGAAGAGCGCCAAAGCTTACCGATAAAGTCCTTACCCTGCTTATCAATCCAGAAGTTCTGGATAAAGTAGTTAGCATATCTTGGTTCCTCGTGTAATGGGTGCTTCATTGTGTTTGGAGGGAATGAACCATACCATCCTGTGAACATACCGTTTGGATAGACCTGATAGCACTGCCACTGAGCGCACTGCTCCCACCATGCACAACCTCCGCGTCCATTAGGACCGAAACCATAACGCCATCCACATGTTGTAGAGATTGCATTTCTTGGATCAAGATTAGCATCGCAATTGGTCTGATACTGGAAGCTGTGTCCAATCTCGTGAGCCATTGTACCGGCAGTACAACCCTCTATCCATGCCCACAACGCTCCAATCTTCTCATCATAACCCGAACCAGTAGCCAAGGCATCGGTTGAATGACCCTCAAGGATAAATATCTGCATCAAATACTGATCAAGATATGACTTTCCCTCGCCCTTGAATCCAAGTTCATTTACATAACTGTCATAAATCTCCTCAGCATAGCGCAAAATTCCATCTATATCAAATGCAGTTGGATTATCTCCCCAAGACTTATCCCAGAAGATAATAAAGTTCTCAGACTGCTTGCTGCGCTTGTATGAATACATACTGTTATTGCTGGTGAAGTCATTCTCCTTAGCACCACCCTTTTGGTACTCACGTGCTATATAGAACTCCTTGTCTCCCAATAACTCCAACTGGTAGGTAGCCTCTCCACAATCATACTGATAGCAACGTCCAGCCTGAAGTTTCATTCCGGAACCTTTAAACTCGTAAGTCTGCTTTGAAGTCTTAGCGGTAATTGTCAACACCTCGTTTGACAAATCAACAGGCATCACGGCCATTCTCAATGTAACACTTCCATTGTACTTTGCAACATTCCAGCCCTCGCCCGATGCAGAGATTGTAATCTCGTCAGTCAACTCAACAGGTTGCATCTTCTTATAATCAGCATCTGTTGCATTGGCACAAAGATTCATTGTAGCTTTGGTTGGAAATACTTTATTACGAGCCTTGATTGTTACGCTCTGAATCGTTGCATCGGCAGAGTTCTCGTTGTAAACTGTAAACTCCATCCATGCCATAGCGTGAGTAAAGCTCAAAGTATTCTTTGTCTCTTTAAGAGTCTTTGGCGATGACACCAACAAATCATACTGAGTCATGTGTGAAGCCTCGGCATCACTCTGAACCTGATTTGCAGGGATTGTAAATGTCAGTGTCTTTCCATCACACTCTGCATCATAAGGATAGTAGGCAAAAATAGAATCGCCCACTGCAAATGCAGAGTTGCCACTTATCGGCTCTGCATAAATTGTTGTGCCTGATGTTGATTTTTTGGTCACAAACTCTGAGTTATAAACCGAACCTCCGGTAACTCCAATCTTGTCACCTTCAATAAAAGAGACCTTCAAACCATTAATAGCGGTTCTTGAAGCATCATCAATTGAGACTGCAAAAGAGCCTGGCTCTCCGCCTCCTCCTAAATCGTACTCCTCATGATCCTGACAACCAAATGTCAAAGCAAGCACAGGGAGTAACCACATAAATTTTCTCTTCATACCTGTTTTGTTATTCTATTGTTAAATTCATTCGCATAATCCAGCACGCAAACTTAACTATTTTAAACTAAAAAAAAGGTGAATTATCCAATAAAAATAGGGGTATGTCCAAATTTTAACACAAAAGGGGCATTTTAATTATTAAAAAGCAGTTTAAAATTTATATTAAGAAACTTATATAAGGGAAAAGCGCTTCAAAGCATGCCATATTCCATCTTCATCCACACTCTTTGTTACGAATGAAGCGACTCTCTTCACCTCATCCGCAGCGTTGCCCATCGCCACAGAATGTGTTACAGCCTTAAGCATTGGGATATCGTTTCCTCCATCTCCAAAAGCGACAGCCTCGTCAGCAGAAAATCCATAGTACTCCAGGACTTTCCCGACTCCGACCATCTTACTTGTACTTTTGTGCGTTATATCTGTAAAGGTATGATACCACCTGGCATCACAACAATCGGGTAAGTGAGCCATAATTCCGTCGGCTCTCTTCTCATCAAAAAATGAGACCATCTGAAATATCTCTTTTTCAGCAATACTCTCGAGTGGCATAATCGGAGGAACCGGAAAATTTATCATCTCTATCAATTCATCGGTATCTTTGTTGAAATAATTGGCACAAATAGAGTTTTCTGCAAGAAAGAATACCGGGAATTGTCCCCCATTCTGCTGAAGAGAAATAAGATTATCTATATTGCTTTTAGGAATAGGCTGTTTGAAAATAACCTCATCACCAGAAAAACAATAGGCACCATTCATTGTAACGTAACCATCAAACTGTAAATCTCCCAGATTATCAATAGTAGCACGATGTCTTCCTGTTGAGATAAAGAGTTTCACCCCCTTCTCACGCAAAATTGCAATCGCCTCTATTGTAGAAGCAGGGACCTTGTGAGTCTTAAAGCTCACCAAGGTCCCGTCTATATCAAAAAAGACAATCTTTATCATTCCTCAATAGCATCAATAATCTTTAACCACTCTGCCGAGACTGCATCACTCGGGATATTCGACTTTAATACCACACTGCCAATGGCCGGCCCGTCAGGCAGACAATTTCGCTTAAACTGTTGTGCAAAAAATCTGCGGAAAAATACCCTCAGCCACTTATATATCTCACTATTCTCATACTCACCATTAAAGACCGTTTTTGCCAAATCGTATATCTTGTCCGGTGCATAGCCATTTCGAATGAAATGGAAGAGGAAGAAATCATGTAACTCGTATGGTCCGACCAGATCCTCAGTCTTCTGTTTTATGGAACCGTTCTCATTGGCCGGTATAAGTTCGGGACTGATAGGAGTATCAACTATGTCAAGAAGTGTAGCAGCCGTCTGAGCATCCATCTCCTCTTTGGCCACCCATGCAACCAAACTCTTTACAAGTGTCTTGGGAACACCACCGTTAACACCATACATCGACATATGATCGCCATTATAGGTTGCCCAGCCTAATGCCAGTTCCGACATATCCCCTGTTCCTATAACCAATCCTCCGCAAAGATTGGCATAATCCATAAGAATCTGGGTTCGTTCGCGAGCCTGACTATTCTCATAGGTTACATCATGAGTCTGACCATCATGACCAATCGCCCTGAAATGCAGTTCACACGCCTCTTTGATACTAATCTCTTTTATGGAAATTCCCAATGACCGCATTAACTCCAGAGCATTGTTATATGTTCTTCCCGTCGTCCCAAAACCGGGCATAGTAATTCCAATAACTCCTTTTCTGTCAATATTTAATCTATCAAAGGTCTTAACAACAACAAGAAGAGCAAGAGTTGAATCCAATCCACCGGAGATTCCGATTACAGCACATCTCGAACCGGTATGCACCAACCTCTTTGCCAATGCAGCTGTCTGAATATCAAAAATCTCTCGACATCTTACATTCAACGTACATGGATCTTCCGGTATAAATGGATTTTTTGCAAATCTTCTGGTAAGATTAAAATCATCAGTTACCGAATGGTCAATGAAACACTCATCAACACCTCCCTTTAAATACTCCACCGAGTTCCACAAATCAGATTTTCTGATTCGCTCACTACGAAGTTTGTCAACATCAATCTCGGTCATTGTTATAAAGGGTTTCAAATCGCTGCTAACTTCCTCTGTTACAACCTTTCCACTCTCCACAACCATAGTTGCTCCAACATAAGCTGCCGATGTTGTTGACTCTCCAAATCCGGCATTTACATATACATATCCTACGGAGATCCTGGCAGAGAGCTCTTTAAGTGACTGGTGCTTGGCATCATACCCACCAACTATCATAGGCGAGGAATCAAGACCAAGAACAATATCTGCTCCATTTGCAGCCATGCGCACCGAGACAGGCAGCACCTGATGTGCCTCATCGCCCATCTCAACTCCAAAAGAGAATTCAGGTGTGGTAAAAACAGTATCTCCCCCCTCGGTTATTTGCAAAAGTTCTCCACGGTATATTACTGCGGCGCCACTACACACTCTACCGTCTTTAAGGAATGGAACTCCCACCACAACAACGAACGGGAGCCCACGGGTAGCATCAACAACCACATTCAATGCGGCCCTTGCACCTTTAAGCAAAGTTCTGTTATAGAACAACTCACCACAAGTACTACCGGTCAGTGACAACTCAGGGAAGAGCAGGATATCCGTACCGGAACCTGCTACCTCCTTGATCATCTTTATCACCTGCTCCGCATTGTATTGGCAATCAGCAACTTTCAACTGCGGAACCGCTGCAGCCACTCTTACAAATCCGTGTTTCATACTCTATAATACCATTATGGACAACTTATTCATCCTATCATTCATAGAAAGAAAATGAGATATAACAATCACACATATATGTATCACCAAACGAATCTACATAGGAGATACGTACTCCTCCTCTATATGTACACTTTTCGTCTGGAGTCATTAACAACTTCATTGTCAATACACCATCATCAGAAAGTACTATCGAGAAGGCAGCAGCATGTGTCGAGGAGGTTGGCAAAACAGCTCCTGTTGATCTATACATTGCTCCAAATCTTGCTCCATTCGGCATCATCGGATTCTTGACAGATGTTACCTCGCAACTTGTTGAGCCATTTGTCGGGAAGTATAGTATTTCACGCTTAACATTACCGGCCTTAATCTCATCCCAAAGACTCTTTTCCAATCTGAAGAATTTCTCGATATTTCCTGCATCAATTTCCAGTTGTTGTGTATAGCCTACTTCTCCTTCGTAGCTGAATCCAGTACCGGTACTTTGACTTGATCTAAACTCTTTCACCACTTCTGTCGGGTGCCACACGTTATTATTCATATCCTCAACACCATCGAATACCTTTTTATCCTCAAATACAACCCCGACAGCACTCTGTTTTACCATTAAGTTTAAAGTTATTGGATCTTTTGAATCCTTCATCACGAACGAAACCATTCCTACACGTTCTTCAGCATCGTTATTCTCGGCAATCTCGATAATCTGCTCTCTCTCCTCTACAGCTCTTCCACTCTCCTTAAGAGTAATCCACGACACATCGATTGTTACATCATAGCTGCGATTACTTCTGACTACAACAACCTCATCTCCTCCCATGCAATCTACCAACAATAAATAGTTGTCCAACGCACAGGTATCCAAACCTATCACTACAGGAGTATCCGGTGTAGATGTAGTATCCGAGGGTTTGACTGATGGCGGCACCTCTGTACCTCCGGTATTATCAGAACCAGGCTCTGAACTTGAATCACATCCGATAGCCAATGCTCCGATAAAGCATAGCTGCAATAATATTCTCTTTATATCCATAACTGCTCAATATTAAAATGTATATGTGTAATCAACCTCCTCGGTAGATTTTTTAATAAATGTTGTTCCTTGAAGTTCAGTACCCTCCACTTTAAATCGATATGGGAATTGATAATCATTCTTGGTATTACTATCCCATTTCTTCTGATAGTGCTCGGTAGGTGCACCGGTTACAACAAAGAATAGACGCTTGGTATCGGCAGGCACCTCGAAGGTCAACGTACCGCTATTATCGCGCTTCATCTCGCTATATACAGGGGTCCAGCCTCCTGTACCTGTACATGCAACCAATCCCCAACGCCATCCCGGAACAGAGCTGTACTTATAATCCTGAACACCCTCAACTGTCGGATAATTTGTCAATCCCTGGAAATCGATGGTTACAGTTGTTCCTGCCTCGGGAACCTTCAGATTAATTGCATTATAACCGTATGACTGCGGAGAGAAGTTCACATTGTGAGCTGTTCCATGGTCACGAGTTACTGTATCCGGATAACAACGATAGTAACCATCGTTCTTATTCTCAATCAGACGTGTCTTGTTTATATACCATGTATTACGCTCTGATACAGACAGGCCATCAATCAGGTCACGCATATAGCCATTAATTGTCTCATTACTGAAACTCCATGTCATCTCCTTGGCTGCAGCAACCCAAATCTCATCATTGAAGGTAGCCTGATCGGTATTAGTAATACGACAATATGTCTGAATCGGATCCTCGCTGCGATTTGACAAACGCCATACCTTTCCCAAAATATCACGGCCATGCAACTCCTCCCAGTAACTCATCAGATAGAATCCCTGGTATCGTAACCACTCATGGGTAAAGCCACGATGTGCAGTTGCCTGGTGAACAGGAATCTCGCAAGACCAATTCTTGAACCAATCCATACACTGCCATGCCTGATAGTTTGCACACATCTCCCAGAAGGCATTTCCCTGACCGATTGAGTGACGATAACCAGAACCAGAAGTATGATACTCTGAATCTATTTTAGCATCACAAGCAACCTGATACTGGAAAGAGTGTCCCAACTCATGTGCTACAGTCTGACCTACAGGCTTACATGCACTTGGAGCAATCCAAAAAGCACCAATAACATCATCTACTCCACCTCCGTTAGCAATCCATCCATCAGTATAGAACAAGAAAATCATCATCTTATACTTATCTGTTTGCGATGCTCCCTTTATGGTAAATGTCAACTCATCCTGATATAACTTATAGAATGCCTCCATCTTCTCAAGCATATCGTCGATATCAACCTTCATAGAAACGCCATTCACACGGCCTGTACAAGTTGATGGATCATCTCCAAATCCCTTCTCCCAAAAGAGAATCAAATTCTCTGACTCCTTTGAACGTTTCCAAGAGAAGTAGCTGTCATCGTCATGCAGATTGGCGGTACTGAAACGGAAATTACGATTAAAATCTGAGACCTGAGATGTTGGCAAATATATCTCCTTTCCATTATATTCCAATGTATAGACATTTCCTGACTGGAAATCCTTCGCCTTATATCGTTTTACAAACTCACCCTCACTTGTATTGACTGTTATCAGTACATTGGATCCTGAGAGATCAACCGGCAAAATGGCAACTCTCAATGTTGCAGACTCACCACTCTTAACGGTTGCCCAATCACCCTCGGCAGTAATAGTAATTACCTCCTCACGTTTCTTTGGTTCAATAGCCATAAAAGCCTCTGACTCGGCATCAGCCATAACATTCACAACAGCCTCGGTTATAAATCCATCTCCATCAGATTCAATACTGACACTATTGATTATCAAATCTCTCTCATCCTTATTGTAAAACTTGAAATCTATCCATGCATTCAAGCGCTTGAATGTAAGACGAGGAGTATTCTTTCCAACGGTTACCGGAGTTGCAATCAACAGATCATTTGGGGTAAGATGTGTATATTCTGCATCGGTCTGTACCTGATCCTTAACGGCATACACTGTAACATTTTTGGCAGAAATCTGCCCCTGAGAAAAAGCTCTGTCAATAACAATATTCTCGTTGTATGGATAGTAGCCATACAATACATCTCCCTCGTTAATCATAACCTTCTCGTCGGAAGAAGCCTGAATTTTGGTATCTGCAACAGAAAATGAGGCATTATTAACATTTGCACTCAAAACGCCAAGTTTATCTCCAGGTTCGAACGAAGTTGAATAACCTTCGTACAAAACGCGCGACGAGTTCCAATTCTCAACTCCAATCTCAATGACTGTGCCATTGTCGTTACCATTGACAGTGACACTCTCGTTGTACTCTGTCTCCTGACATCCCAAAATTATCAATGTCATAATCAAAGATAGATACAAACATCCTTTTCTAACTCCAATCATAATATCTGTTATTTAATTACTTTTTATCCACTCGACTGCACCACAAACCGAGGCATAGTAACGCAAATTTATAATAAATAGTAGTTAAACGCAAGAAATAAAAATCACTTTTTGTCCACCTCATTTAAAATTTAACACTACTATCCGCCGTATTTAACATAGTTTGACATTTATTCCCGGAAAAAGGAATACTTGTAACATCTCTACTACCACTACTATCGCTACAGAAAAAAGAAACCTCATAAAAATCTTTCCATAATAATCTCGGATAATTTTAAACAGTTTCTAACTTTGCACTCGCAAACCAAGCAAGAGATATAAAAGAGTTACATCATGAATAATAGATTTAAAGAGTATATTAAACAGCGTCTTCAGTCTGAAGACAATGAAATACAAAATAGTTTTAACCACAACATTCAACACCTGAACTTCTGTTCTTCAGACTACCTGTCTCTCTCAAAATCATCCGAAATCGCAAACCGGACCAAATCTCTTATGGAGCAGTATGGATTGGGATACACCTCTATGTTCTATGGTTCCGGAGAACACGCAGTCCATTCCGACCTGGCTCAAACCATAAGCAACTTTTTCGGGACAGAAGAGACCTTGATTTATGCCGCCGATGGAAGTCTGTTTGAACCTCTTTTTGACCAAGAGGACGCTATCATTACAGATGAATTAACTCATATCAATCTGACAGGCAACATTCGTTTCTGCAATGCCGCAAGATATACATACAAACATAGTAATATGCGCGATTTGGAGAACCAACTGATGCTATCTCAGGCTCAGCGGTTCAGAATAATTGCTACCGATGGACTTTTTGCAGTAGATGGCGATATTGCAAAATTGGATGAGATATGTACACTTGCAGAACGCTACAATGCATTGGTTTTAGTTGACGAGAGCCACTCTGCCGGAGTAATTGGACACAATGGAAAAGGTGCGGCAGAACATTGCAACGTAATGGAGAAGATTGACCTGTTTACAGGGACTTTCGACAAAGCCCTCGGAGGAACCACCGGAGGATACATCTCGGGAGACAGGAGCGTAATTGAATTCCTCAGAAAAAAGGCTCAACCATATCTTTTATTGAACACCCTGCCTCCTGCACAGTGCTGCACCACTATAGCTGTTATCAAACATATTGAGCAGAACAGAGAGTCGCGCGAGGCACTATGGGAGAACTGTGCATACTTCCGAGAGCAGTTACGCAATGCCGGCTTCAAACTAAAACAATCGGGACCTGCGATATGCACCATCATGACTTTTGACACTATGCTTACCCGCGCACTGATTTCACTACTGGAACACGAAGGAATATACGCACGCGCATTCTGTCATCCCATAGTTCCTAAAGGACAGGCGAGGATTCGCTTTCAACTCTCTTCACAATATACAAGAAAAGAGCTCGACCGTGCCCTACTATCAATAATAGAACACGGCCGAGCCGCAGGAATCATATAAAAGGGGTATTACTTAGACAATACCTCTTTTACTTTTGCCTTCATTGCATCACCACGTAGATTACGTGCAACAATTGTTCCATCAGGACCAATCAACATAATCTGAGGAATACCCTTAATTCCATAGATATCTGTTGGTATTGACTGACAGTTGTAGATTACAGGCCATATAATACCCTCGCTCTCTACAGCCTTCTTAGTTGCGTCAACCTTGTCCCATACTGCAACACCCAATACATCAAACTTATCACCGGCATGCTCCTTATAAATCTCGATGATATTAGGAATCTCAGCCTTACATGGTCCACACCAGCTTGCAAAGAAGTCAACCAATACATACTTACCCTTACCTACATAGTCAGAGAATGAAACCTTCTCACCATTTACTCCACCATCCTCGATTGTGAAATCGGTAAACATCTTACCCTCGGCAGTTGCAGCGATTGCAGCGATTGCAGCTATCTGTTTCTGTACACTTGGATAAGCCTTCAAGCTCTCAGGCAAAGTCTTAACAGCCTCCTCAACCTCGGCAGGAGAGACGAACTGGGTATAAGCATTAAATACATCTGCGCCAACCATATTGTCTGCATTAGCCATATACAATGCTTTGAACTTAGCTCCAACAGTCTCTGAAACACTATCCTGGAATGCAGCAAAAGCAGCCTGAGCAGCCACCTTGTCCTCCATTGCATTAATCTCCTGATACTTGGCAGCAACAGCCTTTGAAGCCTCGTTCATAATCTGATTCTGCTCATACACAGCATCATTCAGTTTTGTTCCCTTTGCGTATGTATCACCACCACGCATATTGGCATTATCGATCTTCACCTCAATCTTACCATTCTCAAGGATTACAGGAACTCTTGAACGAGCAGCGATAATCATAACCTTCTCCGGAGCCTCCTGAGCACCCTTGAAAGTGAATTTACCATCTACCAAAGAAGCTGTATCCAAAGCCTCACCATCCTTTTGACGAACAAGATAGACCTCTCCGCTCTTTACTGCCTCAGGATTTGTTACAACTCCCGAAATCTCATAACCGCTTGGAGCACAAGCGACCATTGTTGCAGCCATTGCTGCGATGAATAATTTTCTCATTTTAGTTCTATTTTAGTTGATTCTATAAATTTTCAATCTGTAATCTCTGCCATACGTCACACTGTACAACGCACGATTCTCCTTAATTGCACCCCCATTCATTGGTACAAATCTAAAGACTGAAAAGAGCCCCTCTGCACAGCCACCATGCAACACCTCGCTACCTTCGCCTCTACCAATTTTATAGGCGAGGTTTCCAAAAAAGAGTGCCGAGTCATAACCCTTACATGCCAGATTAGATGGGATATCTCCAAAATATTTAACAAAGTTATTGGTAAAACTCTTCATTGAATCCGAGGCACCATCAGTATAACTATATGTAAGCATAGTAACATTCAACTTGTAGTAGCTCTCCAGATCCAAACGATTGTATGTTTGCCAATCAGGCAGGCCTACAACTGTAATATTAAACTCATCCTTACACAACATAAATATTGGCAACACTCTGCTGAGCGATGCCTCATCCTCGACAGGAACCACAATATAATTCTCAACATCCTGACGTAAAAGCGGCTTCATCAATGTTGCATTTGAATCAGCAACTATATCCCTATTCCAATTATACTGCACCACACCGGGAATCGCAGTTACACTTTGAGACAGATAACTCTCTATGTTTCGCTGAATACCTCCTAAATTGAAACAAAGCACATTTGCACTCTCACGAGCCATACACCCCTGCAACCAGGTTGCCATCTCAACAGCCAAATTACGTTCTGAGATATTTACCATTAACAGATTCTCATACCCTGTTAATGTTCCCGCTCTGTTCGACAAAGGATATACGACAGGTATAGACTTATTGTGCAAACTGTCACACAGCAACTTAGCCTGAGCCTCATATACAGGTCCGATAATCACATCCGGATTCAAAGCATTAATCTCGGCCATATAACCAGCAAGCAGTTCAGTTCCTCTTCCTACATCAAAAATCTGATACTCAACGTTCATTCCGCTTCTCTTTAAGCTATCCAAAGCCAACAACGCACCCTCGTAGAACTGCATAAACTGTTCTGCCTTAGCAGGGATTTTGCGCTCAGAAGTAATCCCCTCCTCCTCACTGAAACCACTCTCCTTTGCATAGAGAGGCAATAAGAAAGCCATCACGACCTTATCATCTGCCCCACTTTGATTGCCGGACAATGTATCGCCTACAAACTGAGCCGGTATCTTTGTCCCCTTCAGCGGATCGTATGGAGTTGCCACATAGTAATCTGTTGACGAGGACTGTACCTCAACAACCTTACTATTTGCCGGTAACTTAATAATCTGCCCCAACTTCAACTTAGTTGTGCGCGTAAAACCCGGATTCAACTCCAATATCTTATTTACCTTAACTCCAGTTGCTCGTGAAATAGAGAAGATTGTCTCTTTATGCTTAGTAACATACTCAACATACTCCTCTTCCTGAGCATAGGCAAACAAGGGCATCATCGCCAAGAATAATATCCAAATAAATCTATACATATCTTATATCATATCAAGCCCCAAAGGTACGTTTTTTTAGGAAAATTCAACTAACTTTGTGCCACAGAAAATTTAGATTCCATGAATATTAACAAAAATTTACAAATTATACTGCTCAATATCCTGCTTGCAGTTGTACTAATCATAGGCTTGATATTTATAACTCTCAAGTCTATTGACAATTACACCCTCCATGGTGAAGTCATTACAGTACCTGAATTCATTGGTTTGTCACAAGACGAGGCTGCAAAACTGGCACACTCCATGCAGCTTAAAACTACGATATCAGACTCTTTACACGCCTCCGACGCTGCTCCTGGAGCAATTATCGACCAATATCCTGCCAGTGGTGCCCAGGTCAAAGAGGGCCGAGCAATCTCACTTATCATAAATACAGTAGAAGAGGAGAAGATTGCAATGCCACAGCTCAAAAATGTATCCTTGCGCCAAAGTATGAACAAATTGACCTCGCTTGGATTCAGGATTGGTAGAATCACATACGAGCAGTCGGAATACAAGAACCTGGTACTTGGATATACACACCTTGACGACACCCTCGAAGCGGGAGATCTGCTGACCAAGGGGGCAGTCATCAACCTTATCCTGGGTACAGGACGCAACATTGGCAAAGTAACTGTTCCTGACGTGCGTGGAAGCAGCCTTAAAACAGCATACCAAACTTTGCTCAACAACCACCTGAACTCGGTATATGTTGATAAAAACGGTTCTCCGCTCATTGGCACAGACTATGATAATACCCACTTTGTATTTATGCAGGAGCCTAAATCCGACACCCTTCTTGACGCCGGTTCTACAATATTTCTTTTCAGCACCGACAACAAAGAGGAGTTGAATAAATTGATCCGCGAACTTGACTCCCTCCAAATGGAGGAGCAGAAAGTCATAGACTACTCCGAATATAGCGAAGAGAATGACCCCGGACTTAACGAGGTTGCTATTGAGGATGAAGAGAGTGAATTCGAATAACTGCAATATAGAGAATGGAGAGTACAGATAAAGAGATTATAAACGATATTGCAGACGAGGAGCTGCTGGAACTTGACGACGAGGTACAAAATGACGAACAGGAGACCTATGAACGTTTCCATATAACCGTTGATCCGGGACAGGCACCGCTTCGAATAGATAAATTTCTGATCACAAGACTTGGAGGGGCATCACGCACGAAATATCAGGAAGCAGCCGACGCCGGCTATATCTTTGTCAATGGCAAAAACGTCAAATCAAATTACAAAGTAAAACCGGGCGATGACATATCGGTACAAGTTATCAAAAAGGCAGAAGCCTTCGAACTGGTACCCGAGGATATTCCTTTGGACATTGTTTACGAGGACGATGCTGTTCTGGTAGTAAATAAGCCTGCGGGTCTGGTTGTCCACCCCGCTTTCGGGCACTTTACCGGAACTCTGGTAAATGCACTTGCGTGGCACCTTAAAGACTCACCGCTATTTGCCGACAAGACCAACATCCGCCCCGGTCTGGTTCACCGTATAGACAAAGACACCTCCGGGCTTCTTGTCATTGCCAAAACCGAGGAGGCCAAAATCAGTCTGTCGCGACAATTCTTCCACAAAACAACCGACCGCAAATATATTGCAGTATGTTGGGGCGATGTAGAACAGAACGAGGGAACAATTATCGGAAATATATGGCGTCATGCCCAAAACAGAAAGGTTATGGCAGTCTATCCGGCCGATGGAGAGATAGGCAAAAGTGCCATCACCCACTATAAGGTATTAGAGAGACTGGGGTATGTCAATGTTGTTCAGTGCATACTTGAAACCGGACGAACACATCAGATTCGTGCCCACTTCAAACACATCAAACACCCGCTATTCAACGATACCGAATATGGTGGTAACGAAATATTACGAGGAACAACATTTGCCAAATACAAACAATTTGTACAAAACTGCTTCAACACCTGCCCGCGACAGGCTCTTCACGCCAAGACGCTTGGATTTGATCATCCTGTAACCGGAGAGAGAATGTCATTTGACTCAGAACTCCCTGCAGATATGCAACAATTAATAGAAAAGTGGCGTACATATATTGCAGATAGATAAAAAGTTTGTACTTTTGCACAACTTAAAGGCTGTTTATTAAACAGATTCCTATTCTGACGGGGCAGACCTGGATTTGACAGCGTGTAGAATAGGTATGTAAGCATGTCGGGCGCAGCGAAACCGTCCCGTAAAACTCGGACGCAGAAATTTTAATTGGCGAGAATAACTACGCTCTTGCTGCCTAATCGAAGTATAGTAGATAGGGCTTAATCTCGGTGCAAGGCGCTGAGACAAGACATCCGGTTGATGGTTTTACCTCATTCCTCTCAACGTATCGGGTGCTGGCAATATGGGGTTAGTCATGAAGTTCCTCGATTTATGACGAAATTTTAGAGGATAAGATTCGGCATTGGGTGCCTTTTCCCGAACCGGATACGAAAAACAACAAAAGGATAAGCATGTAGAAAGCATATTGATTCCATGTTTGGACCAGGGTTCGATTCCCTGCTGCTCCACCAACGATAAAAGCGACCAAATGGTCGCTTTTATCGTTGATGGAGCCGACGCTCCATTAGGGTCTAACACCCCCTAACCCCCTCCGCTATATTCGCTACGCTCAATCGCTTGTAGGGGGAAAATAACATAAAGGACAAATGGTCGCTTTTATCGTTGATGGAGCTCACCTTCCGACGCTCCATTAATCGCCCCCTCACTAATTCTCAATCCTCCAAACACCACCAATAGGATTACCATTATTGTCAACGCCATTCACAACAACCGTATAGGCGCGTGAATCTGCCGCTGTAGGAAAACTAAACTCAAATGGCTCTCCATTACGAACTACAA
>JAGBFU010000045.1 GCA_017936285.1 Marinifilaceae bacterium
GGCAACCATCCAACGTTGCTGGCTTTTGAGTCTCAAGTGGTGAAACAGCTTTGTGAAGGGGGTATATTTGGTACTTTACTCTTTGCTTTTGTTTACTATATGTTCTTCTCAATGAAGTTGCATGATGCCCTGCTGAAACTCTTTATTCCGATGATGGTAATTGCCTATCTGGTATATACAATCCTAACCGGGGATTATCTATATTCTGCATATTTTATGATTTTTCTGTCATTCATATATGCAGAGAAGTACTCACATGAAAAATATTAGAATATGTTTAGAAGATGTGCATTTACGATTTGTGCAAAGAACTATATGGCACAAGCGGTGACTCTGCGTAACTCATTTAAGCGTTTTAATGGAGATATTGATTTCTATATCTTTCTTGCAGATCTTGATTCCGGGAGAAATCTGGATGTAAAGGTGGTGGAGCTGAGTGAGTCGTGGATTCCAAAATGGCGTGAAATGGCGTTTAAATATGATGTGGTAGAGTTTAGTACCTCGGTCAAGCCATTTGCAATCAATCACCTGTTCAATTTGGGATTTAGTGAAGTAATATATCTTGATCCTGATACCTATGTAACAGATTCCCTTGAATTTATATGGGGTGAGTTAAAGAGAAAGTCAATATTGCTGACACCTCACTTTTTCAAAATTACAACACCGTTTACGGGGGCAGTGGGCGATGCTACAATTCTTGGTCAAGGGGTATTTAATTTGGGATTTGGTGCATTCAAAGCCTCGCCCGAGGGAGTTAAATTGGTTCGTTGGTGGATGGAGAGGCTTGAGAAGCAATGCTTTGTTGAGAGTAGTGAGGGGCTTTTTGTCGATCAGAAATGGATGAATTATGCTCCGGTGTTTTTTCCGGATAGTGTGGAGATTCTGCACCATGCCGGGGTGAATGTAGCTATATGGAACCTGCATGAACGCACACTTGAGCTTAGAGATGACGGAGGCTATACAATTCGTGATTGTGATGGCAGAAAGTACCCTTTGTTGCTCTTCCATTTTTCCGGATTTGACCCTTTTGACAAAGAGGTAATTAATCGTCGTCATCCCGAATTCAATGTCAGGAGATTTCCATCGTTTATTCCGATTATAGAGCAGTATAGAGAGGAGATTTATGCTAATGGATACAACTACTATCGAGTGATGAAATATAGCTTCTCGACATTTTCAAATGGCGAGGATATTATTGTTATGCAACGTCGTCTGTACCGTACCTTTATCGAGAGGGGCTGTGAGTGTTCCAATCCGTTTGACAGTAACGGCAGTTTCTATGAGTTACTACGCACCAAGAGGGCATTGACAAAGCGGTTTACCGGCCAGATTAAGGCCTCGCCCCAAACAAAGGAGAGAGCCGGAAATCTGGAAAAGCGCCTCCTGATTCCACTCTCTAAGTTCCTGTTCAGGGTGTTGGGAGTGCGCTGGTATTTCTATCTGGTACGATATGCCGCCAAATTCAGCCGAGTAGAGTATCATGATTTCTTAATAAAATAGTTGGGTATGAGAGTCTTATTTGATTTAGAGGCAACGCAACCCAATAGTTCGGGTGCAAGGCATGGCGGAGGTCGGTATGGAGAGATTCTCTTCAGGTGTTTGGTTGATAGAGGGGTGCCTGTTTCAGCTTTTTATAACTCCGGATTATGGTTTAATCCTCAGCTGCATGAGTTTATAAATGAGAGAGCCATTCCACTCTATGACCATTCTGTTGAGAATTTACATTCTATTATTAGACAGGATTCTTCTACTATGCTCTACTCTCCATTACCTACCCGTACTTCTGAAATATATGGAATGTCCGATTGCAAGGTTCTGGGAACTATTCACGATCTGAGGCTTCTTGAAACCCCTTTGGACAGTTACTTCTGGAGGTATAGGGATGTGAGGTTTAAAGAACGAATTAGATTTTTGATAATGAAATATTTACCGCATCTTGGTTATAGAAAATATATAAGTCGTTATGGCAGTCTGAACAACAATCCGAACTTTAATTTCGTGACTGTAAGCCAACACTCGTCTGCAGCATTCAGAAGCTGGTTTGTACAGTATAAAGATCGTGAAATCCCGGTCTTTTACTCTCCCTCAACGGTTATCGGTAAAGCGGTTGAACGACACTATTATGAAAAGTTTTATCTGCTTGTAAGCGGTAATCGTTGGGAGAAGAACAATCTAAGGGCAATTATGGCTCTTGACCGACTTTTCACAATGGGGTATCTTAATGGAGCCGTTGTCCGTATAACCGGTGTAACCAGGCCTACGGCATTCAGGTATAGGTTCAGAAATCCTGACCGTTTCTGTTTTATGGGGTATGTCAATGACACTGAGCTGGATCAACTCTATCACGATGCCTATGCTCTGATATATCCATCGTTGAACGAGGGGTTTGGTTATCCGCCTCTCGAGGCTATGAGCTACGGGGTTCCGGTTGTGGCCTCGCCCTTTACCTCTATAACCGAGGTATGTGGCGACGGAGCCCTCTATTTCAACCCATTCTCGGTTGAGGAGATTATGGGACGTTTATTGCAACTGGAAGATAGTAAGGCATATAACAACTGTTCTAAATTGGCTTTAAAGAGATATGCAATGGTACTGAAACGCCAAAAGGCGGATCTTGATGGATTGGCCGATTATATTGTAAAGCTGGCAAAAGAGAATTAGACAATAAGGTGTTATTATGAGTTTGATAAACAGACAAAAGGTTAAACAATTTTTACTGTCGGGGGTATATGCAACCCCGGAAAACTATCTGAAAAGGATGGGGGTGAAGATTGGTAAAGGGTGTCACATCAGGGCATGCAAAGTAAATGCGCTGGAGGGATATCTGATTGAGATAGGCAATGGAGTAAGAGTGTCACAGAACGTTGATTTTTTCACTCATGGAGGAGTATACGGAGTGAGACAACGATTTTCGAGTCCCGATTTCGACTTCTTTGGCAAAATAAAGATTGGTGACAGGACTTTTATAGGCGAGGGCGCAAAGATTATGGCAGGCTGTCATATCGGTGCAGATGTGATTATCGGTGCGGGAGCGGTGGTAACTCATTCTATTCCTGATGGTGTGGTTGTTGGAGGTAATCCGGCACGTTACATTTGTACCACCGAGGAATTTTATGTGCGAATGGCAGAATATAATTTGGGTTCAGGTGGGCTGAGTGCCGACAAAAAGAGGAGCCTATTGCTCTCGTTGCCAGATGAAAAGTTTATTGTGAAACCTCTGTTGAGAGTACCTGATAGAGTATGAGAGTTATTCTGGTAAATAAATTCTACTACCCGAGGGGTGGTGATTGCATCTATACAATGGCACTGGAGAGGTTGCTTAAAAGCCGTGATGACAATGTTGCAATCTTCTCAATGGAGTATGGAAAGAATTATAATTCGGAGTGGAGCCGATACTGGCCTCGTGAGATGAGGTGGCATGATATCTTTTCACGGCCATTTGGTTCCGACGAGGTGATTTCTAAATTCAAAGAGTTGTGTAATGATTTTAAACCCGATGTTGTTCATCTTAATAATATTCATACTCAAATATCTCCGGTGGTAGCACGGATTGCAAAGAGTTATGGAGCTAAAGTTATATGGACGCTTCATGATACCAAACCAGTATGTCCGGCATATAGTTGTATGCGAAAAGGAAAATGGTGCGAGAGCTGTTTTACCAATAAGCGCTCAGTGGTGAGGTATCGATGTATGCGTGGCGGACTTTTAGGTTCGATTATCGGCTATCGTGAATTATTGAAGTGGAATCCTGCGGTATTGCAGGAGTGTGTAGATACATTTATCGCTCCAAGCAAATTTATGGCAGATACATGTATCAGAGGTGGTTATTCGGCAGATAAGTTTTATACGCTTCACAACTTTATGGACCCCGATAAATTGAGAGTGCCGAATGTGAACAGAGGAAATTATTACCTCTATTTTGGACGTTTGAGTAGAGTAAAAGGGGTTGAAACTCTATGTAAAGCAGCTGTTGAGTTGCCCTATAATTTAGTTATTGCCGGAGGGGGAGATTTGGAAGAAACTTTACGAATGAGGTATGGATCATATAGTACAATACGTTTTACCGGAGAGTGCGAATGGCGTAAGTTGAGAACTTTAATAGAGGGTGCTCGGTTCGTTGTTGTACCATCGGAGTGGAGTGAAAACAATCCACTCTCAATTATTGAAAGCCTCTCATTGGGAACACCGGTACTAGGAGCAAATATAGGAGGTGTACCGGAATTGATAACTTCTGAGTGTGGTATGACTTTTCATTCCGGTAGTGTTGAAGAGCTGGGCTGTTCTATTGTAAGAATGTTTGAAAGTAATTTTGATTATAAGAGTATCGCTCTAAATGCTGCTCAAAAGTTCTCTGCCGAAAGATACTACGATGAATTGATGAAATTGTATAAAAAATAGAGTAGTGATGGATAAGAAATTGAATGGAACTGTCATTGTTACATATCGTTGTAATGCTCGATGTGCAATGTGTAATCGCTATAAGGAGCCATCAAAACCCGAAGATGAGTTAACAATTGAAACTATAAAGAAGTTGCCACCGATGTATTTTACAAATATTACCGGTGGAGAGCCATTTATAAGAACGGATTTGAAGCAGATTGTCCGTGAACTGTATAAAAAGTCCGACCGTATAGTTATATCTACAAATGGATATTTCGGAGAGAGAATAGTTGATTTGTGTAAAGAGTTTCCCAATATAGGTATCCGAATAAGTATTGAGGGTATGGAGCAGACCAATAATGCAATCCGTGGCCTGGATGACGGTTACAGGCGAGGGGTAGATACATTAATCAAGCTGAAAGAGATGGGGATGAAGGATATTGGATTTGGCATGACCATTTCGGATAGGAATGCAAAGGATCTGCATGCTTTGTATGCGTTGAGTAATGAGATGGGTATGGAGTTTGCCACAGCATCGCTTCACAACTCATTCTATTTTGTCGAGAGACGTAATATTATTCACAATCGAGTTATGGTGGGCGAGGCTTTGGAGGGGCTGGTAAATGAGTTGCTTGAGAGCAGTAGTCCTAAAAAGTGGTTTCGCGCATATTTCAATCATGGTTTGATAAATTATATCTATGGGGGAGCGAGATTGTTACCCTGTGATATGAGTTTTGATACTTTTTTCATAGATCCGTATGGGGACGTTATGCCATGTAACGGAACCAGAGAGAAGCAGGTAATGGGTAATCTGAACCACCAAACCTGGGATGAGTTATGGCACTCTGAGCAGGCAGAGAGCGTGCGTAGCAAGGTGCGAAAATGCAGTCGTAATTGCTGGATGATTGGGAGTGTATCTCCTGCCATGCATAAGTATCTTTATAAGCCATTGTGGTGGGTTCTAAAGCATAAGCTCGGAGCTATTCTTGGCCGACGCTACTCAATGTATGAAGTGCCCCTGTGTCGTGCTTTGCGGGATGGCAAGGTGACAAGGCAGGAACTTGATAAATTAAGTACGTGTGAGTTTTGAGAGATTCTTAACTTATGAAGATATTTTTTGTCGGTACTCGCGGAATTCCGAATATAATGGGGGGAGTTGAGAGTCATTGTGAAGAGCTTGCTCCACGTCTGGCTGAATTGGGGTACGATATAACTGTTGTACGCAGAGATAGTTATGTAACCCAACCGTTGACGAGTTGGAGAGGAGTAAGATTGATAGATGTGGCCTCGCCCAAAATAAAGGCCTTTGAGGCGATTGTTCATACTTTCAGAGCTATCAATGTGGCCAAAAGGGAGGGTGCGGATATAGTGCATATCCATGCAATCGGTCCTGCTCTTTTAACTCCCTATGCAAGATTACTGGGAATGAAGGTGCTCTTTACTCATCACGGCCCCGATTATGATAGAGATAAGTGGGGATTTATGGCTAAAAGTGTATTGAAAATCGGAGAGAGGATGGGTGTTGCCTTTGCCAATAGAGTTATTGTTATTTCGAATGTTATCAAGGAACTTGTGCGTAGAAAATATGGCAGGCAGGATGGGGTTGAACTGATTCGTAACGGAGTTTCCGCAGCGCATAATATTGAGAGTGATAATTTTCTGCAAAGTATAGGGGTAGAAAGACGTGGCTACCTGCTTGCAATGTGCAGGTTTGTGCCTGAAAAGAATCTGCACCATTTAATCGAGGCGTATAGTCGGTTGCGGGGTGATAAAGTAAAGTTGGTTATTGCTGGCGATGCCGATTTTGAGGACTCGTATTCCGTAGAGTTGAAACGAAAGGCGAAAGAGTGCGGAGTTATATTGACAGGAGTGGTTAAGGGGGAGAAGAAGAGTGAATTGTTGTCATGGGCAAGAGCCTTTGTACTTCCATCCAGTCATGAGGGGTTACCAATTGCACTGCTTGAAGCGATGAGCTATTCACTTCCGGTAGTGGTGAGCGATATTCCGGCCAATCTGGAGGTAGAATTGCCCTCTGAATCATATTTCCGGTGTGGCGATATTGAGGAATTAAAACTAAGACTTCAAAATATGATGGAGGAACCTTTCGTCAGCGTAGAGTATAATATGTCAATCTACAATTGGGATAAGATAGCCGGCGATGTAGCCGGTGTTTATGATTCGTTGTGAAAAGATAATTTTTGGTACCGTTATTGAGCTATGTTGTAAACAGTGGAAAGTAATAAATAAACGATGAATTTAAACAGATTCTAAAAACAAATTCTTAATTTTGAAAAAAATTGTTTTTAAGAGATTGTTAACCATTATGAAGATAGCTGTAGCCGGTACCGGATATGTAGGTATGAGTATAGCAACACTGCTTGCTCAGAATAATAGTGTAAAAGCGGTTGATGTAATACCTGAAAAAGTAGAGAAGATAAATCAAAGCGTATCTCCGATTCAGGATGATTATATAGACC
>JAGBFU010000046.1 GCA_017936285.1 Marinifilaceae bacterium
GATTTTGTGTACATCCATCACTGTGTCGAAGTTCAAGTGGAGAGTGAATGGGTGCTTAACGCCCTTCATCTCGGGCCACTCATGGACACTACAACCGACAGCAAGCAATAAACCCACAAAAAGGTTAAGTAAGACGCTAATCCATTTTTTTCTGTTTATTTATCAAATCACATAAGGGCAAAAAAAAGAGTGGTCTTTCGACCACTCTACGATATTTTGCATTAAGCTATGCGAACTTATTACTCAGCTACTACATTCACTACAAAAGTTACATCAACAGCTTTGTTTGTTGCAGTATTTCCATAACGATATGTACAAGTTGCTGTTACAGGAAGTGCTCCTGATGTATCAGGGTGACAGCAATCATCATTGAATGTACCATCGTTGTTTGGTTTCATGCACTTTATAGCATTACCACTACCCCAAGCAACTGCACCCTCTGCGCCAAACCAACCGTCGGTTACAGTCCAATCTTGATAATTTCCATCAGGCCTACTCATCAAAATTTCACTTGGTGTTCCTCCAATTAATTCCGTAATAGTTGCCATATCCAATGTTTCCGGGTTACTTGCAGCTCCATAATCAGCAAGGAAGGTTACTGTTCTCTCGACTGTCATTGTACTTACAATCTCGTAATCGGCAGTCTCCTCAACCTCTTCCGGAGTTATCTTTGCAGTTACCTCAAGAATAACATCATTACCATAGTTGATATATACAACAATCTCTGTAGGATCTATTCCGGGGTATGCTGAGATATGACCAAATGAACCATCAGCATTTGGCTTAATACATACAATACAACCCGCTCCCCAATTCATAGGACCCTCAGGACCAAACCAACCATCGGTTGCTGACCAGTTCTGCCATACCATCTCGCCCATGTCGTTCATATATCCTAGCTGTGGCTCCATATCAGTATCACTACCTGCAATCAATTCTGCTACGTTATAACTACCTGCTACGTTAACATAACCAGGACCGTTAGGACACTCAACCTCATATTCAATTGTCGCTGTAGCAGGACGAGGCTCCTGAGTAATAGTGATATCGATTACAGTATCCTCAGCATCGTCAAAGTATAGAGATACTACAGCTGAGCGCTCACGTATAGATACATTCTTGTCTGCAGAAAGTACTACTGCAATATCTTCAACCAAACGGCTACCCTGGTCAACAACTTTCAACCAAGACGCAGTTTTATCAACCTTTACCTGGAAGGTCTGGTTTGTTGTAGTGATGAATGAAATCTCTCCACCCTCGTAACCTACAGCCAATGAAGTTTCAGGGACTTGAATTGTATCAACCCAAACCACAGTTTGAGACGGAACCGGTGAATCGCCTGGCTGTTGCTCATCGCCTGGCTGTTGCTCATCACCAGGTTGTTGTGAATCACCAGGCAACTCAGTGTCAGCAGGAGGAACTATTTCCTCATCGTCGTCGTCGCTGTTACAAGCTACGTTGATGCTCAATCCCACTGCGGCAACCAAGCACCATAACCACATTCTTTTTTTCATGACTAAAATTTTACGTTATTTTACATTAATTTTATATCAAAACTCAATATATGTTTCCAAGTTGTAAAGTTAAACTAAAATATTTACAAATCAAGTTATCCGGATTGATATATTAATGTTTTTATACAATTTAATACTAAATACAAAAAAATATGGGCACTATCGGATATAATAGTGCCCATCATAATAAAATAGATTATTTATCCCTTAACCTGATCAAATCCTTTACCATAAACACCCATCAATGGCGCTACTGAGATAAAGGCATTAGGGTCTATGCTCTTGGCAAGGTGCAGAACTCGCGAAGCCTGAGTTTTACGAACAATCATCATGATGATTTTTCTATCCTTTTTTGTATACCACCCTTGTCCATCAATAAGGGTAATTCCACGATGCATATCCTTCTCCAAAGCAACTGCAACCTCTTCACAATGCTCTGTGAAGACGAATACCTGGGCGCTTGAGCTCTTGAAAGCAAGCAGAGCATCCAAAGTATATGACATTACTCCCATGATTACAAATCCAAATACAAGCGGCTCAATCTCTTGGTTATAAATCAAACGGCTTAAGATTACTGCTCCATCAAGGAAGATTAACAAACGACCCGGGGTAATATCCTTGTACTTGCATACCATCATTACCACAATGTCGGTTCCACCTGTACTTCCACCATGTGATATTGCTAAGAATACTCCCAAAGCAATTAATATTCCAGCCATTACTGCACGAGGGAACATCTCCTGTACCAATGGAATCGGGGTTCCTTCAGCATTTGTCGGGAAAATAGTTGGCGCAATGCTCAACATCAATGACATCATGCACATTGCAAAGACTGTCTTGATTCCGAAGTTTGGTCCAAGTACCTTAACCGAAATTGCCAACAATATTCCATTGATAAGGAAGTAAGAGAGACCTGTCGGAACAAGACCTCCTGTTATATAATAGATTACCTGTGCTATACCGGTAACTCCTCCACCTACAATTGTCGGCTCGGGCATCATAAATCCCTGGAATGCCACGACGTAAATCATCAATCCTATGGTAATCCAGATATAATCCAGAATTTCCCTTTTAAGCTTTTTGCTGTCCATTTCAGTATCCGTTTGTTTGATTTTTATTGTTTATTCATTGCATAAACTGCTCACAATTGTGTCAATTTTTCAATTGCCGCTGTTCTTTTTAGCCCAGGTATCTTTTAGCGCTACCGTTCTGTTGAACACCAACTCTCCAGGTTTCGAGTCTTTATCAACACAGAAGTAACCGATTCTCTGGAATTGGAAACGGTCAAGTGGTTTTGCATCCTTTAATGCTGCCTCTACTTTACAACCTGTCAAAATATGAAGCGAATCCTCGTTCAGGTACTCTATGAAGTCATGATCTTTGTGTCCTGCAGGATCCTCATCCTTAAAGAGACGATCGTACAGGCGTACCTCAGCATTCTCTGCATGACGCGCAGATACCCAATGAAGGGTTCCTTTTACCTTACGATTTGAAGCCTCGCTTCCGCTACCGCTTCTTGAATCCTCGTCGTATGTACAGTAGATTGTTGTGATATTGCCATCAGCATCCTTCTCAACAGATTCTCCTTTTATTATATATGCACCCTTCAAACGAACCTCTCCACCAAGTGTTAGACGGAAGAACTTTTTAGGAGCTTCCTCCATAAAGTCGTCTCGCTCAATATACAACTCCTTAGAGAATGCTACCTGACGAGTTCCTGCTGTCGGATCCTCGGGGTTGTTCTCAATCTCTACGTACTCTACCTTGTCATCAGGATAGTTGGTCAATACCAATTTAACAGGATTAAGAACAGCCATCATTCTGCGTGATGTTTTGTTCAAATCGGTTCTTACGCAGTGTTCAAGAAGTGCAACATCAATAACTATTTCACGTCTTGCTACTCCTACCTCATCGGCAAAGGCTCGCAATGACTCAGGAGAGTAACCACGACGGCGTAATCCACAGATTGTCGGCATTCGAGGATCATCCCATCCTGCCACATAATGCTGTTGAACCAACTGCAACAGACGGCGCTTACTCATTACGGTGTGGCTGAGGTTTCTGCGTGCAAACTCTATCTGGCGAGGACGATACTCTGTGTCAAAGAGTTGATCAATATACCAGTTATACAGAGGACGATGAACCTCAAACTCTAAGGTACAGATTGAGTGGGTAATTCCCTCAAGATAGTCACACTCTCCATGAGTGAAGTCGTACATTGGGTAGATACACCATTTGTCGCCTGTTCTGTGGTGAGGGACATGCAATATTCTGTACATGATAGGATCGCGGAACAACATATTGGGCGATGCCATGTCAATTTTGGTTCTCAGCACCTTTTCTCCGTCCTTGAACTCACCTGCTCTCATTCTGCGGAAAAGGTCAAGATTCTCTTCCGGAGTACGATTTCTGTATGGACTCTCAACTCCTGGCTCGGTTGGAGTTCCACGCTGAGCACTGATAACTTCTGCAGGCTGGTCATCAACATACGCCTTTCCGTCAAGGATCATCTTCTCGGCCCACTCATATAGCTGCTCAAAGTAGTCTGATGCATAGTGTACGTCACCATACCAGTTGAATCCAAGCCATTTGATATCCTCCTGAATTGCATCGGTATATTCAGTATCCTCCTTTGTAGGATTTGTATCGTCGAAACGTAAGTTGCACTTACCATTATATTTTTTTGCCAAACCGAAATTCAGACAAATCGATGTAGCGTGACCTATGTGAAGGTATCCGTTTGGCTCCGGGGGAAATCGAGTATGTACACGTCCCTCATTCTTACCTGCCGCAAGCTCCTCTTCAATTATCTGCTCGATAAAGTTAAGCGGCTTATCCAATTCTACACTCTCGGTGTTTTTAACAATCTCTTCCATTAGAGCAAAATTACATTTATTAACGGATGCAAAAATAATTACTTTTTTTTACCTTCTAAAATCTTTTGTATCTTTGTGCCGATGAAAAAATTAATTCAACTCATATTTTTTGTGCTGATGCCACTCTCAATAGTTGCCCAAAACTACAATCCGGGCAACATGGGTGGGTACAATCCCTATGGCGAGATGACCCCGGGAAGAGATACCACATCGAAGAAAGGGAAAAAGCAAAACATTGCACATCAGCATTATACATGGCAATGGGCTCACGATGGAGTATATAAAAAGATTGTGGACGAAGACACTCTGTTCAGCGGGGCACACGTCGCAAACCCAATGTTCAGGTACAGTCCATCAAACACTTATCTGGGCCAACTTGGCTCTCCATATCAGTCAAATATCTTTATCTTACGCGACTGGAGCGAGCCTACTTACTACCATAACCTGTACAAAAACATCTTTTTTAAGCCGAAAGATGCTCTTTTGTATAACACAACAACGCCCTACACTACTCTTTCGTACGCATCTGCAGGAAGCCGTGGCAGAAACGAGACCTCGCTCAATTTAACCCACGTACAGAATATCACCCCATTCTGGAATGCCGGATTCAGGTACAATCTGAACAGAGCGGATGGCCGTTTCCTGTATTCAAAGAACAAGGTGTACGACTTCTCATTCTTTACCAACGTTGAAAAGGAGAGATTTGCTTTTGAGATGTTTATAAATCAGAACAACTCACATTTGAATGAGAATGGTGGTATTGTTGACAGACAAATTATTAAGGATACTACAGAAAAGACCGACAATCTGTTGGTTAATATGGAGGATGGAACAAGCAATAATCTGAGGAATTTCAACTTCTACACAAACCTCCAGTATCAATTCGGAAGACACGCATTTACCAAAGTTAAGGATACAGTTGAACAAATTGTTCCCAAGAAGAGCCCGGCTTTAGATTCATTGATTGCGCTACGGGACACTCTGGCATTGACAGCCGACTCGGTTTCACAGATAATGGATGACCTGGTTGCTCAGATCGATACCATGAGGGTTATGGTTGCCGAGATGGGAATGGATACCATGCAAGTGGTTCGTTACGATACCACCTGGTCATATCTTTCAAAGTTTGTGGTTCATTTGAAAGTTGAGGATAACTACAGGGATTTCAACGAGAAGTCGGTTACAAGGGATTTCTTTGAGAATAGCTATATCAACTCTGCAAAAAATAGAGATAGATTCCACGATAAGATATGTAATGTTGGGGCAAAGATTGTCTTTAACGAGATTCCAAAGCACCCATATCTGCCAGGAATCTATGCCGGAGCCGATATGGATATGAGATACAACCGACAGCGTTTGACAATGGATACCTCGCTCCAGAATACTCAGGATACGGCATCGGTGTTCCATACCCGCGAGTATTCAAGCCTCTATGTAAGCGGAGGTATTTTCAATATAGATACCAATGCCAAGTTGAACTATGATGCAAAGGTAAGAATTTGCCTTGCCGGAGAGCACGTGGGTAATTTCAAGGTGGGCGGTTATATCAGACAGATGCTTACCCCCAAAGCATACGTAAGAGCAGATGCTCACTACCGTTTGGAGGATGTGAATCCATATTGGAAGTACTATGCCGGAAACCACGACTTTTGGTTCGATAAGAATATGAGCGAGGAGAAGGAGTTGAAAATCGAGGCCAAATATGTGAACGAGCGCTTGAGGACAGAAGTTGGTGCAGCCTATACCAACAATGACGGCTACGTATGGATGGACTCTACGTTCAACATCCGTCAGGAGAGAAAGCCAATCTCAACATACACTGCATGGGTAAAACAACACTTCAGGGTGTGGAAGTTCCACTTTGTGGAGCAGGTATATGTCCAGAAGAGTTCAAACGAGGATGTGCTTTCACTTCCACTTGTTTCGGTATATTCAAGCAACTATATTGAGTTGACCACCAGAAATAAGGCGATGACAGTTAATTTAGGTGTGGATGTGAGCTATGACACAAAGTTCTATGCCGATAACTATCGCCCATCTACAATGACATTTTACAACCAGCGATTTGATAAGCAGGGGAACGTTATTGAGGGTACTGCATTTATCGATTTGCGGATTGCACGATGCAATATATTCTTAAAGTACGAACACTTCGATTACTATTTGAGAAAGGGAGGAGGCAACTATTTCAGTGCCTATAACTACCCCACCAATCCGCCGCTGTTCAGATTTGGACTACGATGGAGTTTCTTCGATTAATATGTGCTATTCTGCTTTGCAGTATAGTAACGGGATGTAACAATGGTTCAAGTAATGGTTCAAGGCACTCCGCTGAGGAGGATGAGAATTCCATTACCGACACTTCGTTGCGCCGTAATGTTACATTCGCCCCGGTAAGTGTAATCAAGGGGGCTATTAACCACAATACAACTGATTTTTATGTTTTGAATGGAGCAACCATGGGGTTCCATCACGACCTGTTGCGCCACTATGCCGATAGCAGAGGACGAGAGATTGAGTTAGAGATTATAAACGAGGATTATGACACTATACGTTCTCTCCTGCAAAACGGTAAGTGCGATGTAGTGGCAATGAACAGCTCTCCCGATTATGGAGATACAACTATTTTCCACTCTGACCCGATTATCCATAACGATATTGTTATTGTTACTCCACGGGTAAAAGATGCCACGACCAAAGAGCTTATTGCAGGACGTTATGTAAGTGTAAAGAAAGGTTCAAGGGCGGCAGAGGCCTTGAACCGTTTCAGGGATACCTGTGGATACCCGTTCTTTATTGTTGAACTCAGTTCATCAGTAACGAGCGAAGAGATGTTTAATGATGTGATGAAGGGTGTTTTTGCCGGAACTGCCAACTACAGACACAAGGCAAGAACGGCCTGTTACAGAATGCCAGGTATAGGAATAACCGAAAAGATTGAGGAGAGCGCACCGATATGCTGGGAGTTTCGCTCTGCCGAGGCTCGCGATGATTTTAACAACTGGCTGAAAGAGTTTAAGGCGAAAGGCAATGTTGCATATCTGTACCGCAGATACTACCGTAACCGTGAGGCCGATCACATTATAAGATATGGACAGATCTACTCTCCACGCCTATCGGAGTATGATGAGATTTTTAAGCGGGAGAGCCGCGTTCTGGATTGGGACTGGCGCTTGATAGCTGCAGTTGCCTTTACAGAGTCGCAATTCAAAGATACTATTGAGTCTGCACATGGAGCGTATGGTTTAATGCAGATTCAGGAGGTTGCAGCCACCCAGTTTGGAGTTCAGGACTACTTCAGAGCAGATAGCAATATCTATGTTGGCGTACGCTATCTGAACTATCTGGACAATATGTTTGCAAAGTATATAGAGAATCCTGAGGAGAGAATCCGCTTTACCCTGGCATCGTATAATGCCGGATATGGCCACATTTTCGACGCTATGCGACTTGCAAAGGAGTTTGGGTATAGTGACACCACCTGGAGCGGAAGCGTTGAGAATTTTCTGTTAATCAAATCCGAGCCTCAATTCAGAGAGTCTGCAGCGGTGAGAAATGGTTCATGCGATGGCAAACAGAGTGTGGATTTTGTCAGAAGGGTACTTAGAAGTTACCGCTCTTATACCCAAACCAAGAAGATGGAGTAGATAGTTCAAGGAGCTACATTGAACTACTCTGTTGAACTATCGGTGGCCTGTTTAAATTTTAAATGGCATTTGAAAATATTTGTAAAATTTCGCTCTGCGAATGTGGATTTTCCTTATTTTTTTTATATCTTCGCAGTCGTAAATTTCACCCCTTTTTATCGAGATCGATATGCCATACAGAAGATTACCCAATACTGATGCCGCAAGAATCAGAGCCATTAATAAAGCCCTGAGTATGAGTGAAAAATCTACTCCTGAGCAGACTCCGTTTGATGGAGCATTCAGAAGAAGAATGGAGCTGTTCGTTGCGGAGTTTGATAAAAATACAAGACACTCTGCCGATGCCAGAAACCGACAGAATATGAACAGCCGAAAGTTCAATGAGCTTAGCCATAAGGCTCGTCTGTATGTATCACACTTTATCCAGGTATTGAATTTCTGTATTGCACGTGGAGAGATGAAGCCTCAAATCAGAGAGTTTTATGGACTTGACATTGACGATTCAAAGGTTCCATCGTTGCAGTCTGACGCAGATTTACTATATTGGGGAGAGAAGGTGATTAATGGTGAGCAGGAGCGTATCAACAAGGGCGGAAACCGTATATATAATCCCACAATTGCACTGGTCAAGGTTAATTATGAGAACTATAAACAGGCCTATACATTCCAAAAGGGACTACAGGGAAATGCAACTCGTCTGAGTGGCGAGGTGGCAAGTTTCCGTCAGGAGGCAGATGATATAATCTTAGAGCTATGGAACTCTATCGAAGCCTTTTATGCAGAGCGTGAACCCGACGAGGAGAAACGCAGAGCATTGTGTGAAGAGTATGGAATTGCATACGTATTCCGCAGAGGTGAATTGAAAAGAATTGCAGATAAAAAAGAGGCTAAGCGTATAACCCTTGAACTACCCTTTAATAAGGAGTAAGTGTTGATTTCAGGACTCTTTTTTGGATTGTTGTCTGGTGATATTTTTCAACGCACAGGTATCAGATTGAGAGCACGAATTACATATAGAGGAGGAGCAGTTATCGCTCCTCTTTTTTTTACCCAATACCACTCTTACCAATCCTATGGATGCAGCTACAATGATTACTATGGTTATTACCATTTGCATGGTTCAAGATTTTATGTTAAATGGTTGAACCAATCTGGAATAGCAGGAACGAAACCAACCAGGCCAGTACAAGTCCATAGATTACTGAGAATACCGCCCATCGCCTTCCTGCCTCTTTGGATATGGCAACAATCGTAGCTATACATGGTATGTATAACATCATGAAGAGCATAAAACCATAGGCTACAAGTGGGGTAAAACCACTGTTTGCACGAAGTTTTACGGCAAGACCATCTTCGCTGTCGCTATTGTGATAGAGTATTCCCAATGAGCTTACAACCACCTCTTTGGCCATAAGACCGGTCAGGATACTGACATCCATCTTCCAGTCAAATCCGAGAGGTTTCATTATTGGTTCGATGGTTTTACCTATTTTACCAATGTATGATTGTTCCATCTGCTGAGCCGGCGTCATATCCGATTCCGGACGGGGAAAGTATCCCAATGCCCATATAACTATTGAGGCAAAGAGGATTACCGTTGACATCTTTTTCAAGTACTGCTTACCCTTGTCCCACATATGGAGAAACATATTTCTGGCTGTAGGTATGCGATATGGAGGGAGCTCCATTACAAATGGATCAGCCTCCTGTTTTAACATTGTTTTTCCCAATACCCAGGCGGTCAGAACCCCTAACAGTATTGAAATCAGGTAGAGAGAGAGGAGTATAAGTCCCTGATGTTTGTCGAAAAATGCTCCCACAAGAAGCAGAAGTATTGGCAGTCGCGCACTACATGACATAAATGGAATCACAAGCGTGGTCAAAATTCTGTCACGACGACTCTCAAGGGTTCTGGTTGCCATAACAGCCGGAACATTGCATCCAAAGCCCATCAACAGAGGAATAAAGGATTTTCCGTGAAGCCCCATTTTGTGCATTAGCTTATCCATCAGGAATGCTGCTCGCGCCATATATCCCGTATCCTCCATCAAGGATATGAAGAAGAATAGTATCAGGATGTTGGGCAGGAATACCAGCACTCCGCCTACACCCGCAATAATTCCATCGGTTATCAAATGGTTCAAGGGGCCCTCGGGAAGTATTCCCTTGAACCACTCTGCCAACCATGATACGCCGGCATCAATCCACTCCATTGGGTAGCTTCCAATGTAGAATGTTGCCTGGAATGTTATCCAAAGGAAGAGCAGAAGGCATGGGTACCCAAGCCAGCTGTGGGTAAGAATTTTGTCAATATAGTCTGATCGGTCTTTGCTTTTCCTGTTCTGACTCATGGTTTCACGCAATGCTCCACGTATAAAACCATATTTGGCATTGGCAAAGATAGATTTGATATCCTGTTTGTTGTCCTTTTCAAGTTTTTCCCGCTCTGCGGTTGCCACCCGCTTTAGTTTTTCTATGTTGGGCAGGATCAGCAATAGGTTCTCCGGTATATATATTGTTCCCATCCGTCTTATTATATCTAAGTTGGACTGACCGACGAACATCTCGTCAATGTTGCTTTCATTTTCGAGTGCTTTGATTGCCTGATAGCGCGGAGCATAGATTACAGCCTGGTCGCGGAATGGTTCAAGGAGTGGTTTAATCTCGGAGATTGAACCTTCAATATCGGCTCCATAGTTGATATGTATGTGGCGCATCTCATCAGCACGTCCTTCGTATGCTTCAATTACGGTGTCAAGGAGTTTTATCAACCCCTCGCCCTTTGTGGCTATAGTTGGTACAATTGGAAATCCAAGAAGATGACCAAGTTTATGGAAGTCAAGTTTATCACCACTATCTTCCAGTTCATCGTAGAGGTTCAAGGCCATTACTACCCATAGGTTCATATCTATGAGTTGAGTGGTGAGGAAGAGATTGCGCTCAAGTTTTCCGGCATCTACTACATTCAAGACGATGTCCGGGTGCTGTTTGGTAAGGTAATCGCGCACAAATTTCTCCTCGGCCGAGTATTCGGTTATCGAGTAGGTTCCAGGCAGGTCAACAATTTCGAGTGTGTATCCGCCATGTTTTATCTCGGCACGTTTGGCATCGACAGTTACTCCGCTGTAGTTTCCTACATGCTCTCGCAGTCCGGTTATTCTGTTAAAGAGCGAGGTTTTTCCACTGTTCGGATTGCCAACAAGAGCAACCTCTATGCGCTTTCCACGCTCCTTGGCTTGCTGATGAAGGACATTCTCAACAAAGGTACCATTATAGGTATCTCCAAGCTCTTCTGCATGCGATACTACCTCGATCATTGCGGCCTCGCTTCGACGCAAAGAGACATGAGTATTCATTACCACATACTCGACGGGGTCATGAAGAGGTGCATTCTTTACTACACGAACCTCCTCGCCTGAAATAAATCCCATCTCAAGTACCCGATTACGAAAACTTCCGTATCCATGCACTTTTACTATGAAGCAACTTTCACCTGTTGCTATATCAGCCAAACTTAAATACTCTCTCTCCATATTGCAAAATTATCCGCAAAGAGGCAGATTCAAATCCTCATTTTTGGGGATTTTTATAGCCCGTATCCCAACTCCAATTTAGCTATCTCGCTCATTCTGTCGGGAGTCCACATCGGTTCAAATACCAAATCGACTGTTACGCTATTGATTCCCTCTACCTCAAGTACAACATCGTGAACTTGTTGAACGAGTTCGTCAGCAATGGGACATCCCGGAGCAGTAAGTGTCATCTCAATGATCACCTCATCGCTTTTAGGGAAACGGATATCGTATACCAACCCCAACTCCCAGATGTCTGAAGGAACCTCCGGATCATATACGGTTTTCAGTTTCTCGATTATAAGATCTTTTAATAAAGTTTCACTCATAACTCTCTATTTTGCTGAGTATGCCAATGCATACATCTTTATCTGTTTAACCATTGACAACAAACCGTTGGAGCGTGTTGGAGAGAGGTGCTGCGACAGCCCGATCTCGTCAATAAAGGTCAAATCTGCAGTGGCTATATCAGTAGCACTCTGACCATTGAATACCTTTATTAACAGCGCTGCAAGGCCTTTGGTTATGATTGCATCTCCATCGGCTTTGAAGTATAGCTTGTTGTCACGCTGTTCCGCAATGAACCATACCTGTGATTGACATCCCTTTATCAGATTCTCATCGGTACGCATCTCTGGAGGGAATGACTCCATATCTTTTCCCAACTCTATGATGTATTCATATTTGTCCATCCAATCGTCGAACATTGAAAATTCGTCGATTATCTCCTGCTCAATCTCCTGTATCGTCTTACTCATAACTACGCCTAATTAAATCTGCACAAATCACATCTCTACCTTTATCGTAATCTGTCAAGCTAAGTTTGCTCAACTTGCAATCTCGCGGATTTGCTTTAATTTGTTGTCTACCAACTCCCTTCGCTACATTCACTACGTTCATCGTGCTAATAAGGGGGCTTATAAAGCGGTATTTATTTTATTCCTAATTAACTCCTAACTGTTCACTCCTAACTATTAAAACATTGCGGCGGCACGCTTTATGCTCTTTACCAAAACATCTACCTCCTGCTCTGTGTTATACACTCCAAGAGAGGCACGTACCAATCCGTTTATACCATAGTGTTGCATTACAGGTTCTGCACAAAGTTGGCCCGTACGCACCGCTACTCCCATGTGATCAAGAAGTGTTCCAAGATCAAAGGGATGAATATCCCCTACAAGGAACGATATTGCTCCCGATTTTTCGGTCGCCGTGCCATAGAAACGCATTCCATCAATCTTAGCCAATTCCGAGTGGGCATAATTCAGTAGTGCCAGCTCGTGCGCTCGGATATCGGACATTCCTATCTCACTGACAAATTTCAAAGCCTCGCCCAATCCGATTATTCCAATGAAATCTGGCGTGCCTGCCTCGAATTTGAATGGCAATTCATTGTAGGTTGTCTTGGCAAAGGTTACGGTTTTTATCATCTCACCTCCTCCGTGCCAAGGCGGAAGTTGCTCTAATAAAGACTCTTTTCCATATAGTATTCCTACTCCGGTCGGGCCATATATTTTGTGTCCCGAGAAGGCCAGAAAATCACAGTCCAGAGCCTGAACATCTACTGGGATATGCGGTATTGCCTGTGCTGCATCTACAAGGACTTTTGCCCCAACTGCATGAGCCTTTTTAATCAATTCGGCAACGGGATTTACTGTTCCAAGTACGTTTGATACATACGCAATACCCAGAATTTTGGTTTTTGCAGTGATAAGTGAATCAAGATTGCTTAAATCCAACTCTCCCTGTTCGTTGAAGGGGATTACCTTAAGAGTTGCACCTTTACGCTCACACGCCATTTGCCATGGGACAATATTGGCGTGGTGCTCCATCTCGGTTACAAGAACCTCATCACCAGGGTGCAGAAAGGCTTCACTGAATGTATAGGCAACCAGATTGATGCTTTCGGTTGTTCCGCGAGTGAAGATAATCTCTTTGGTCGAGGCCGCATTTATAAAACCTCGTACAACCTCACGAGCCTCCTCGTTTGCATCGGTACATTTGTTACTCAGATAGTGAACTCCTCTATGAACGTTTGAGTTGTACTTGTAGTAGTACTCGTCCATCTTTTCAATTACCCGACGCGGACGGTGTGTTGTAGCTCCGTTATCGAAGTAGATTAACGGTTTGCCATAGACCTTTTCACCGAGTATCGGGAACTGCTCTCGTATTTCGTTTATATCAAACATAGTGGTCCGTTTCTACTTGTTGCAGGCTATTTTACAGTTTTCACATCCAACCTTTTCACCACGAAGACGCTTCTCTACCATTGTTGCAACCTTGTTGCGGAGAGGCTCTAATTTCACTCTGCGAACAATGTCGTGCGCAAAGGCCGCCATCATCATCATGCGAGCCTCATCGGCTCCGATTCCGCGTGAAC
>JAGBFU010000047.1 GCA_017936285.1 Marinifilaceae bacterium
CAAGTAGAAGAAAGGTTGCTTGATAGATTAACGGAAAATGTTAAGATGCGATTTGCGCAGATTTGCTTTAGGGGGTTGGTAGACCACAAATTAAAGCAAATCCACGGGATATTATACAGAGGAAACGTTGCTTGACAGATTATGATAAATGTAAAGATAAGATTTGCACAGATTTGCTTAATAGTGAACAGTTAGGAGTTAATTAGGAATGAGGAAAAATTAGGGTAGAGTGAATCATCCTTAATAATGTTTACAAATTTAACGTATTATCTGTAAACCTATTTTAGGACAAGACATAATGCAAACAAGTTTGCCTTCTGCGTTCGGCTTGCGCGATTTTTCCTAATTCGCAAACACAAAGTGTTTCCGCAAAATCGGCTGCGGTTCGGCATAATCCAAGTAAACTTGGCTTCTTCTCTCTCCTTGCGCGATTTTTCCTAATTCCTCATTCCTCATTCCTAACAGCTTGCAGGTTTTCGTGGAGTTGGGTGGTGGAGCTGGCGCCGATAAGGAGCGAGGTTACTCCCTTTTGCTCTAAAATCCATCTTAGTGCCATTTGTGGCAGAGTAGTGTTGTGCCTGAGTGCGGTTGCATTCAGAGACCCTATTTTTTCAACTAATTCCGCATTCAGCATATCGCTTTTCAGATGTTTGCTGTGGGTCATTCTTGAGCCTTCGGGAATGCCTTTTAGGTATTTGTCTGTCAGTAACCCCTGTGCCAATGGCGAGAATGAGATAAAGCCGATTCCGTTATCGTGGCAGTAGTCCAGGATGCCCTCTTTAAGTGGGGCCTTGTCAAGCATATTGAGACGTCCCTGATAAATAAGCAGGGGAACATCGCGTTCACGAAGGTATTTATCGGCAAATTTCAATGCCTCAAGGGGCCATCGTGATATTCCGATGTAGAGAGCTTTTCCCGAGCGGACAATGTCGACAAGTGCCTGCAATGTCTCTTCAAGTGGAGTATTGGGATCATAGCGATGGCTGTAGAACAGGTCAACATACTCCAGCTTCATACGCTTCAGACTTTGGTCCAGGCTTGCTATCATATATTTTCGTGAACCCCAGTTGCCGTAAGGGCCGGGCCACATATCGTAGCCTGCCTTGGTGCTGATGAACATCTCGTCACGGTACGGGCGAAAATCCTCGTTCATCAATCTGCCAAAGTTCTCCTCGGCACTGCCGTATGGCGGACCATAGTTGTTAGCCAGATCGAAATGGGTTACTCCGTTGTCAAAGGCATAACGGATAATATTGCGACCTCGCTCAAAGGAGTCATTACCTCCAAAGTTGTGCCAAAGTCCCAAACTGATTTTCGGAAGCAGAATGCCGCTTTTTCCGCAACGCTGGTACAGATTGCTGTTTGCGTATCGCTCTTCGTTTGCTATGTATGTCCGGTTTTCCATTTGATGGGATTGGAATTGTAATAATGGTTACGTTTTTTATTTCGTTCCGTTTGCAAAAATAGTGCTTTTAGATTATAGTTCTTCAAATTTAATTGTGTAAATTTGAGGTGAAATCACGTAAAGTATTTCTCTATGAGAACGAACTATATTGAGATTACCACGAAACAGGATTTGCAGCAGGTTCTGACAGGGTATAAGGGGCGATATGTGAAGCGTTTTGCTTTTCAGAATGTGGATTTCGAGAAGGTTATTGTCGATGAGACCCTTCTGCCCAAGGGGTTTGTGGATTGTATATTTCTTGGGTGTACATTGACACGTTCGGTAATTGAGCGATGTGACTCCGATTGTGCGGTATTTTCGAAACTCGATGTGCCGTTCAATGTATTTCGCAGTGAGTTGTACTCTGCCCTCAGTCTCTATTCCGGTTACATTCCCGGAGAGCCCGAATCATTTGAAAACTGTTTCGATACGAAGGTATATAACCACTATATCGCCAAAGGCAAGGTTACCGATGATATCAAGGAGCAACTTGCCCGTTCCATTCATGATCACTCTATAAAGTGGGCGATGCAGGATTTTCTGGACAGGTATCCGGAGCGTAAGGTTGTGGGAATTATGGGCGGGCATGGACTGCTACGTACCGATGAGGTGTATCGTCAGGTGGTTATGATGAGTAAAAAGCTTACCGAGCGAGGCTTCCTGATGGTTAGCGGCGGAGGCCCTGGGGCTATGGAGGCAACGCATCTCGGAGCGTGGATGGCAGGGAAGTGCGATGAGTGTGTAGATGATGCTATTGCAATAATGGGCGAGGCCCCATCGTTCAAGGATATCAAGTGGCTTCAAACCGCTTACGAGGTGGTGAAGAGGTATCCCGATCCCAAGTATTGCAGTTTGGGCGTACCCACATGGTTGTATGGTCATGAGCCTGCAACACCTTTGGCAACACACATTGCAAAGTTTTTTGATAACAGTATGCGTGAGGATGGCATATTGACGGTGGCGAAGGGGGGAGTTATCTTTACTCCTGGTAGTGCCGGTACCATGCAGGAGATATTTCAGGATGCAGTACAGAACCACTATCTGAGTTTTGGTTATGCAAGTCCTATGATTTTCTGGGGAAGCGAATTCTGGCTGGAGGAGTTGCCTGTCTACAGGCTTTTGGAGCATTTGGTTGAGAAGGGCAGATATAAAAATCTGCCTCTGACACTTACCGATTCAATTGATTGCGTTGTTAAGGTGCTGGAAAAGTTTGCAGAGGAATAGTTCGGGGTTAAAATTTTAGTTACCTTTGCGGTGCGTGGCGTTTGTCCATTGTTTGATAAATGAAATAAAAGATAGTGTAATGAAAGGATTAGCAAAATTCTTATTGAAGCTTGGGGGATGGAAATATATAGGAAATACCCCTATACACAATAAAGGTATCATTGTGGCAGCTCCTCATACATCTGCCTGGGATTGGTATTGGGGAATGTTGTCGTTAAAATCACAGGGAATTCCGACATATATTCTTATCAAGAAGGAGTTTTTTGTCTTTCCGTTTGGCCCGATTCTTAAGGCGTTGGGTGCGATACCTGTGGATCGTGGCAATTCAAAGAACAATATGGTAGACTCCCTTAAGAAGGAGTTTGATAAGCACGAAAGAGCATTTATCTGTATCACTCCCGAGGGGTCAAGAAAGCTGCGCAAAAAGTGGAAAAAGGGATTTTTGGTGTTGGCTCAGGAGACCGGTTTACCAGTCTATCTTGGAGGTTTGAATTACGAGAAAAAGGAGGTGTGGACCGGAGTGCCATTTGAGTTGACGGGAGATATCGATGCCGATTTGAAGGCTGTACAGGCTCAATATAAAGGAGCTAAAGCCAAGTATCCTAAAATGTTCAGCGCAGGAGTATGAGAATAGATATTTTAAGTGTGGTGCCTGAGTTGCTTGACAGTCCGTTGAATCAGTCAATTTTGAAAAGAGCTCAGGCAAAGGGTGTTGTGGAGATTCATGTGCACAATATTCGTGACTGGAGTAAAGATAAATTTCGGAAAACCGATGACTATCCATTTGGGGGCGAGGCCGGCATGGTGATGATGGTGCAACCTATTTTTGACTGTATCAACGATTTGTGTTCCCAACGCAAATATGATGAGATTATCTATACGGCTCCCGATGCTCCCCAATTTACCCAGAAGGTGGCTAATGAGTTGTCATTGAAGGAGAATATAATGATTCTTTGCGGACACTATAAGGGTGTTGATCAGCGAGTTCGTGACTATCTGGTAACACGAGAGTTGTCGATTGGCGATTTTGTTTTGACAGGAGGTGAGTTGCCTGCATGTATGATGACCGATGCGATTGTGCGTGTCCTGCCTGGAGCTATGGGCGATGAGGCGTCGGCTTTGAGCGACTCGTTTCAGGATAATTTACTTGCACCGCCGGTATATACCCGTCCCGCCGAGTTTAATGGATGGAAGGTGCCCGAGGTGCTTCTTTCGGGTAATCATGCCAAGATTCAGGAGTGGCAGGAGGAGCAGTCTTTTGCCCGTACCGCTGCAATCCGCCCGGACTTGCTACAAGATTAGTGAATAGTTAGGAGTGAACAGTTAGGAGTGAATTACTAAGTATTAATCTGTTGGCGAATAGTTTTTGTGATGCTGCTGAGAATACTTAGTAATTCTTTACAATCTTTATTTATTGATTTGTACTCATTCGAATTTAAATAACCTGTTTCATATAGCAGGTCCAGCCAATAATTACATTCTGCAGCTTCTTTGTATGATATGTATATTTTAGCAAGAAAATCCTTTTTAGATATTCCGCATAGTGCTTCATTGACATTTGCTCCTATGCTTGTGCCTGCGCGCAATAGTTGTTTAGATATGATATATTCTTTTTTTTCTTTACATAAATACTGATACAGTCTGATAATGCGTATTGCAAAATCTCTGCTTTTATTCCTGATAATACTTGTCTTGTTCATTTGCTATGCCTTTAATGGTGCAAATATAACAAAATATTTAAAATATTAACCACTCCTAACTCCTCACTCCTAACTCCTCTCTCCTAACTGTTCACTCCTAACTCCTAAC
>JAGBFU010000048.1 GCA_017936285.1 Marinifilaceae bacterium
ACCTGAAAAAGTAGAGAAGATAAATCAAAGAGTATCACCGATTCAGGATGATTATATAGAACGATATCTGGCGGAGAAGAATCTGGATCTTTATGCAACGCTGAATGCAGAAGAGGCGTATGCCGATGCCGATTTTGTAGTTGTTGCAACGCCGACAAACTATGATCCGGTCAAGAACTATTTTGATACCCGGCATGTTGATTCTGTTATAGAGTTGGTTAGACGAGTGAATCCTGGTGGGGTTATTGTTGTGAAGAGTACTATACCTGTAGGCTATTGCGAGTCGTTGTACAAAAGGTACGGAAAGGATTTGAAACTCCTCTTCTCGCCCGAATTTTTGCGTGAGAGCAAAGCTCTTTATGACAATCTGTACCCAAGCAGAATAATTATTGGTATCCCGAATCAAACATTGAGTGACAATGTTGATGAATTGACTGTTTCAGCAAACAAATTTGGAGAGTTGTTGCGACAGGGGGCTATAAAGAGTGATATAGAGACTCTGTACATGGGGCTAACCGAGGCAGAGGCTGTTAAACTTTTCGCCAATACATACCTTGCTCTGCGTGTAAGTTATTTTAATGAGCTGGATACCTATGCAGAGATGAAGGGACTGAATACTCAGGATATTATCAACGGAGTGTCATTGGATCCGCGTATCGGTTCACATTATAACAATCCAAGTTTTGGATATGGCGGTTATTGTCTGCCCAAGGATACCAAACAACTTTTGGCCAACTATGCCGATGTTCCCGAGAATCTGATTGGGGCAATAGTTGAATCGAACAGAACCAGAAAGGATTTCATTGCTGACAGAGTGCTGACCAAGGCCGGATATTACAACTACTTCAGCCGTGGTGATTACGATGTAAATGAGGAACGCAAATGTGTTATTGGAGTGTATCGTTTGACGATGAAGAGTAACAGCGATAACTTCAGGCAGAGTTCCATTCAAGGTGTGATGAAACGTATTAAAGCAAAGGGGGCAGAGGTGATAATATACGAGCCAACGTTGAAAGATGGTACCACCTTTTTTGGTAGTAGGGTTGTCAATGATTTAAATAGATTTAAGAGCGAAGCTCAGGCCATTATTGCCAACAGATATGATTCAACTCTTGATGACGTGGCTGCAAAGGTCTATACCCGAGATATTTTCAGACGTGATTAGTGTGTGAAGTTAAGAGACAGTTTAAATTTTAAACAGATTCTAAGTTTTGCGAAGCCTGAAGCCACTGTAATGTGAGTAAGAAATGGATAAGTAAAATATTTTAAACTGCTTCTGAATAGTGAGACAAACCTTTGCTTTTTACAAACTTTATTTGTATGTTTGCAAATTAGAAAAGAACCGTTTGAATATCGAAATATAGTATGTGCGGAATTGTAGGTTATATAGGATATAAAGAGGCCTTCCCTGTTCTGATGAATGGCTTGAGACGATTGGAGTATCGTGGTTATGATAGTGCAGGATGTGCTTTAATATCACAGGATGGAAAATTAAATGTCTATAAGGCAAAGGGTAAAGTTGCCGATCTTGAGCAGGAGGCTTTAGGACAGGATGTATCGGGAACTTTGGGAATGTCCCACACTCGATGGGCAACTCATGGTGAACCCAGTGCTGTCAATGCTCACCCTCATATCTCGCAATCCGGCCGTTTGGCTTTGGTTCACAATGGCATTATTGAGAACTATGTCTCAATTCGTGAGTCATTGATTAAGAAAGGTTATGAATTCAAGAGTGAAACCGATACCGAGGTGTTGGTGCAACTTATTGAGTATATAAAAAATACATACAGGACAAGTCTGCTGAAAGCTGTACGCATTGCGTTGACCAAAGTTATTGGAGCATATGCAATTGTTGTGGTTGATCAGGATCATCCGCATGAGATGGTTGCTGCCCGCAAAAGTTCTCCATTGGTAATTGGTATTGGTGAAGAGAATAAAGAGTTCTTTCTTGCTTCAGATGCAACTCCTATTATGGAGTACACCCGTAAAGTTGTTTATGTAAATGATGAAGAGGTTGTATTGATGAAGCGTGGCGAGGAGATTAAAATTGTAAACCTTGCCAATGATAATGTAAATCCTGAGATTCAGCAGATTGAGGCAGATATGGGAGTTGTTGAAAAGGATGGTTACCCCCATTTCATGTTGAAAGAGATCTTCTCTCAGCCCGATTGTGTACGAGAGTGTATGCGTGGCAGAATTTTGGCTAAAGAGAAGAGAATAGTGCTGTCGGCAATTGTAAATCATAAGGAGTTACTGGTTAATGCAAGCCGTATCATAATTGTTGCTTGCGGAACAAGCTGGCATGCAGGTCTGATTGGTAAGCAGCTCATTGAGCAGATGTGCAGAATACCTGTTGATGTTGAGTATGCTTCTGAGTTCAGATATAGAAATCCGGTGATAAACAAGGGAGATGTTGTAATTGCAATTTCACAATCGGGCGAGACTGCCGATACTCTGGCTGCAATAGGTTTGGCAAGAAGTATGGGTGCGACTGTATTTGGAATTGTGAATGCAGTAGGTTCATCTATTGCCAGAGCAACCGATACCGGAACATATATTCACGTAGGCCCTGAGATTGGTGTGGCTTCTACCAAAGCCTTTACCGGTCAGGTAACAGTTCTTACTCTCTTTGCGCTGGCATTGGGACGTGAGAAGGGGACATTGAGCCGTGAAGAGTATGAAGAGATAGTTGCCGAGTTATACCAAATACCTGATAAGATGCAGAAGGTGTTGGAGTCGGCATCACATATTGAGGAGTTGTCAAAGCCTTATACATACGTTCGTAATTTTATCTACCTTGGACGAGGTTTCAACTACCCTGTAGCACTTGAGGGCGCTTTGAAACTGAAAGAGATCAGTTATATCCACGCAGAGGGATATCCGGCTGCCGAGATGAAGCATGGTCCTATTGCATTGATTGACTCGGAGATGCCTGTGGTATGCATCGCTTTGCATCATCAGTTGTATCAGAAGGTATTAAGCAATATTCAGGAGGTTAAGGCTCGAAACGGAAAGATTATAGCTCTTGTTACAGAGGGTGATGATACCGTCAGTAAGATTGCTGATAGTGTAATCACAATCCCGGCAACTTTGAGTTGTCTCTCTCCGCTTCTGAGTTGTATTCCATTGCAGTTGCTGGCTTACTATGTGGCAGTACGTCGCGGTTTGAATGTTGATCAGCCTCGAAACCTGGCAAAGAGTGTAACCGTAGAGTAGTTTGGTATGGATTGCATGGAGGTTATATATAGTCAGATTGCCGATAGTATAGCGGTAAAGCAGGCGGTACTTGCAGATAAAGAGATATGCGAAGCTATCAAAGTTGCTGCTAATGCTGTAGTGGAGGCATATCAGAATGGCCATAGAGCTTTATTGGCAGGTAATGGAGGCAGTGCAGCTGATGCACAACATATTGCAGGCGAATTGGTCAGTAAATTCTATTTTGAGAGACCTGCAATAGATGCAGTTGCTTTAACAACCAATACATCAATTCTTACCGCTATTGGTAATGATTTGGGATATGACGTTCTGTTTTCGCGTCAGGTGGAGGCTATGGGACACAAAGGAGATGTCTTTATCGGTATCTCAACCTCGGGTAACTCGAAAAATATTATCAAGGCTCTTGAGGAGTGTCGTGAACGAGGAATCTATACAATAGGTTTGACTGGTAAAGGTGGTGGAGCAATGAAATCTTTATGCGATTTATGTATTGAGATTCCATCATCCGAGACACCAAGAATTCAGGAGGCGCACATGATGATTGGTCACATAATCTGTTGCTTGGTTGAGGAGACGCTGTTTGGAGTGAACGGTGAATAGTTAGGAGTTAGGAGTGAGGAGTTACAAATTGCTTGCAATTTGCTAAGCCCCCTTATTAGCGAAAGCGAGCGTAGCGCGCTGAGCGAAGGGGGTTTGGGGGTTGGTAGACCACAAATTAAAGCAAATCCTCAAGATTGCAAGTATAGAAAACGTAGCTTGACAGATTAACGATAAAGTTAAAGATGTGATTTGCGCAGATTTGCTTTGGGGGTTG